>NZ_NCUL01000004.1:0-142202 GCF_002096455.1 Streptococcus oralis subsp. oralis
GATACACCTGTACCCATGCCGAACACAGCAGTTAAGCCCTAGAACGCCGGAAGTAGTTGGGGGTTGCCCCCTGTGAGATATGGAAGTCGCTTAGCAGAATAGGAAGTTTAGAGACTTCCTTTTTGGGAGTTTAGCTCAGCTGGGAGAGCATCTGCCTTACAAGCAGAGGGTCAGCGGTTCGATCCCGTTAACTCCCATTTTAGCGGGTGTAGTTTAGTGGTAAAACTACAGCCTTCCAAGCTGTTGTCGCGAGTTCGATTCTCGTCACCCGCTTTGAACTTTGTTCAATTACCAAGTTTTTTAAACTTGGGCGCGTAGCTCAGGTGGTTAGAGCGCACGCCTGATAAGCGTGAGGTCGGTGGTTCGAGTCCACTCGTGCCCATTTATAAATATGGTCCGTTGGTCAAGGGGTTAAGACACCGCCTTTTCACGGCGGTAACACGGGTTCGAATCCCGTACGGACTATTTATTGGAGGATTACCCAAGTCCGGCTGAAGGGAACGGTCTTGAAAACCGTCAGGCGTGTAAAAGCGTGCGTGGGTTCGAATCCCACATCCTCCTTTTTATATTAACGCGGGATGGAGCAGCTCGGTAGCTCGTCGGGCTCATAACCCGAAGGTCGTAGGTTCAAATCCTGCTCCCGCAATTTGGCTCGGTAGCTCAGTTGGTAGAGCAATGGATTGAAGCTCCATGTGTCGGCGGTTCGATTCCGTCTCGCGCCATATTTTATTTTATTAAGCGGGTGTAGTTTAGTGGTAAAACTACAGCCTTCCAAGCTGTTGTCGCGAGTTCGATTCTCGTCACCCGCTTTGAACGAAAGTTCATACCAAGTTTTTGAACTTGGGCGCGTAGCTCAGGTGGTTAGAGCGCACGCCTGATAAGCGTGAGGTCGGTGGTTCGAGTCCACTCGTGCCCATTAATAGGAGAATTACTCAAGAGGCTGAAGAGGACGGTTTGCTAAATCGTTAGGTCGGGTAACCGGCGCGGGGGTTCGAATCCCCCATTCTCCGTACGTTAAGAGAGCTGTTAGGCTCTTTTTTTGTATGTAAATCCCCCTTCTAAATCATTAAAAGGGGGATTTGTTTATTACCAACTCGTTAGTGATATTTCTCCGCTATTTAGCCAGATAGTATGTTTATCTTCAAATTCGACTTGTAGTTGGCCGGATTCTGAGATTTCTTTTGCAAGACCTTTCTCAAATTTTCCGTCTAGCTGGAAAGTAACTTCTTTTCCAAGAACGATTGATCTTTCTTTATAGATATAAAGTAGCTCATCTGAATCCGTATTGTAGAAACAATTCCATATTTCGCTGATGAGCTCATTACGACTAATTGGTGCAGGTGGCATAAATAGGCTACCTGCTTTTTCTTTTAGTTCTTTTGGAAAGTCTCCTATTGAAAAATTTATACCAAGTCCGATAATGACATCTGTAACCAAGCCTGTCTCAACTGATGTCATTGCTTCGGTGAGGATACCTGCTATCTTTTTATTTTTTAAGTAGATGTCATTTACCCATTTAATATCGACTTCTATCATAGTTAGATTTTTAATTGCTTTGTAGACTGCTGCGGCAACAAGGAGGGTATAGGATGGAAGTTTTTCATAGGGAAGTTTGGGTTGAATATGCAGAGACATATAGATCCCACCCTGAGATGGGGAATAGTAGGGGCGCTGAAAGCGGCCACGACCTGCTGTTTGACAGGTTGAAAGATAGAGTGTATTTCCTTTGTTTCCAGCTTCAATCCCTTCTTTTGCATCTGTTTGGGTTGATTTGGTCTCAGGTTTGAAGCGAATGGTTAAGTTGGTTTTCTCCTGAATCAAACCAGGCAATATCAGATCGCCTTGGATAAGCTTGTAACCTCTATTTTTAATACTGTCGATCATGAGCCCTTCTTGTTGGAGGCGTTGGATTGCTTTCCATATGGATGTCCGACTTAGATTCAGTTCTTCGCCAATTTTTTCTCCGCTGACATAGTCGTTTTCTCTGGTTAGTATTTGGTAGACTAGTTGGTGTGATTTCATTGATTTTCCTTTTTAACTGTCGTTCAATAGTAGTTATTTTCAACTTTATTATATTCTACCATAGCTTTTCCTTTTTTAGAAGTTTCCTTCTTTTTCTCTAGCAACTACTGGACTGGAATGTCTTTGAATATAACAGAGTATACTTTGATACTTCCGTAAAAGTTTTTTTGTTGTGAAAACGTGTTCATTGTTCCCAAATGACGGAAAAAATGGTAGAATATAAAGATAGTTTAGCATTTATCTTCTGGAGAAATCCAGAACAGAAAGGATCCGTTTTGAAATCAATTGGATTACTGGATAAGATAAGAGGGCTTTCGAAAAAAGATTTCTTTTTGTATTTGATGATCATAAGTATCTTTTTACCTTTTTATTTGTTCTTAGCCCTCTTTGCTTTATATTTGATAGGTTTACTTGTTACTGGGGAGATGAAGGGAATTATCAAAGGATTAGCCAAACATCCTGTACTTCTCTTTTTTATTGCCTACAGTAGTATCATCTCTATCGTCGCTAAGAACTGGCTTGGATTGGTTGCATCTTTACTGATGTTTCTCTTCCTCATTTTCTTTAGTTTCTACCAGAAACGTCTGACACATGCTTTCTTTCGACTGATACTGCAGACAATCTTGTTTGGTAGTGTGCTCTCTGCGGCTTTTGCTACTTTGGAGCATTTCCAAATTGTAAAGAAATTTAACTATGCCTTTCTTTCGCCCAATATGCAGGTATGGCATCAGAATCGGGCAGAAGTGACCTTTTTTAATCCTAATTACTATGGAATTATTTGTTGTTTCTGTATCATGATTGCCTTCTATCTCTTTACAACGACCAAGTTGAATTGGTTGAAGGTATTCTGTGTGATTGCAGGCTTTGTTAATCTCTTTGGATTGAACTTTACTCAAAATCGAACTGCCTTTCCTGCTATTATCGCTGGAGCCATCATTTATCTCTTTACAACCATTAAAAACTGGAAGGCCTTTTGGCTTAGTATCGGGGTCTTTGCGATTGGCTTGAGTTTCCTTTTTTCTAGTGATTTGGGAGTTCGGATGGGGACTTTAGATTCCTCTATGGAAGAACGCATTTCTATCTGGGATGCTGGGATGGCCTTGTTTAAGCAAAATCCTTTTTGGGGGGAGGGGCCATTGACCTATATGCACTCTTATCCTCGGATAAATGCTCCTTATCATGAACATGCTCACAGCCTTTATATTGATACGATTCTGAGTTACGGAATTGTGGGAACCATTTTATTAGCTTTGTCTTCTGTTGCTCCTGTTCGTTTGATGATGGATATGAGTCAGGAGTCGGGGAAACGTCCAATTATCGGTCTTTATCTATCTTTCCTTACAGTGGTTGCTGTGCATGGAATCTTTGACTTGGCCCTTTTCTGGATTCAGTCAGGTTTCATTTTCTTGTTAGTTATGTGCAGTATTCCATTGGAGCGTCGAACCTTGGTATCAGACATGACGGATTAAGTTTATAAGATTGAAATCTTCTACCTTGAGTAGGAGATTTTTTACTGAGAAAAATTAGTTCTAAATCGAAATAGTTGACAATTGGAATAATAAGTATTATAATGTTTTTTATTCGTATCGATATAGAAATAAATTGGAGGTTTCATGAAATATTGTCATTTGGTAGCCCATCATATTCGTTTGTTGAATGGGCGGCTTTTTCAAAAGTTACTGAGACAAGACCCTGACTCTCTTTATCGGAGTGAGCAGGGAAAGATTTTAGCGGTTTTATGGAATAGTAAGACGGGCTGTGCAACTGCGACAGATATTGCGCTTGCGACTGGGCTTGCTAATAATACGTTGACGACTATGATAAAAAAGTTAGAGGAGCAAAATCTTATAACTGTCAGTCCGTGTGGAGAAGATAAGCGTAAGAAGTATTTAGTTTTAACAGAGTTGGGCAAGTCCCAGAAAGAAGTTGGGCAACGTGTCAGTCAGAGATTGGATACTATCTGTTACAAAGGATTTTCAGAGGAAGAAATTCGTCAGTTTGAAGGTTTTCAAGAAAGAATTTTGGCTAATCTGAAAGAGCAGGAAAATGAGGTTTAGAATGGGGTAAATTAGTTATTAAAAGTTTGGTAACTTGACAAACCGAGGAAAATTTTAAATTGAGGACAAAGAATGATTGAATACAAAAATGTAGCGCTACGCTACACAGAAAAAGATGTTTTGAGAGATGTCAATTTACGGATTGAGAATGGGGAGTTCATGGTTTTAGTTGGTCCATCTGGATCTGGTAAGACAACCATGATCAAGATGATTAACCGTCTTTTGGAACCAACTGATGGAAATATTTATATGGATGGCAAGCGCATCAAAGACTATGATGAGCGTGAACTTCGTCTTTCTACTGGTTATGTTTTACAGGCCATTGCTCTGTTTCCCAATTTAACGGTTGCAGAAAATATTGCTCTCATTCCGGAGATGAAGGGCTGGACTAAGGAAGAAATTGCTCAGAAAACAGAAGAGCTTTTAGCTAAGGTTGGTTTACCAGTAGCTGAGTATGGGAATCGTCTTCCTAGTGAACTATCTGGTGGAGAACAGCAGCGGGTGGGCATTGTCCGTGCCATGATTGGTCAGCCTAAGATTCTCCTCATGGATGAGCCCTTTTCAGCCTTGGATGCTATTTCGAGAAAACAGTTGCAGGTTTTGACGAAAGAATTGCATAAAGAGTTTGGGATGACAACGATTTTTGTGACCCATGATACGGATGAAGCTTTGAAATTAGGTGATCGTATTGCTGTCTTGCAGGATGGAGAGATTCGTCAGGTGGCGAACCCTGAGACCATTTTAAAAGCTCCTGCAACAGACTTTGTAGCAGACTTGTTTGGAGGTAGTGTTCATGACTAATTTGATATCAACTTTTCAGGATCGTTTTGGTGATTGGGTAACAGCTCTATCTCAACATTTGCAGTTGTCACTTTTGACCTTGTTACTAGCTATTTTTATTGCTATTCCCTTGGCTGTTTATCTTCGTTATCATGAAAAGATGGCGGACTGGGTCTTGCAGATTGCAGGAATTTTCCAGACTATCCCGTCTCTGGCCTTATTGGGACTCTTTATCCCCTTGATGGGAATTGGAACCTTGCCTGCTTTGACAGCACTAGTGATTTATGCGATTTTTCCGATTTTGCAAAATACCATCACTGGGCTAAAGGGAATTGATCCAAGTCTGCAAGAGGCTGGAATTGCCTTTGGGATGACTAGATGGGAGCGTCTCAAGAAGTTTGAAATTCCACTTGCCATGCCTGTCATTATGTCTGGGATTCGGACGGCAGCGGTCTTGATTATCGGTACGGCAACCTTGGCTGCCTTGATTGGTGCAGGGGGACTGGGTTCCTTTATCCTTTTGGGAATTGACCGCAATAATACCAGTCTGATTTTGATTGGGGCCCTTTCTTCTGCAGTGCTTGCCATTGCCTTTAACTTCCTACTAAAAGTGATGGAAAAAGCAAAATTGCGGACGATTTTCTCTGGTTTTGCCTTGGTGACCATATTGCTGGGTCTGTCTTATAGTCCAGCCCTCTTAGTTCAAAAAGAGAAAGAAAACTTGGTGATTGCTGGGAAATTGGGACCGGAACCCGAAATTTTGGCCAATATGTATAAGTTGCTGATTGAAGAAAATACCAGTATGACTGCGACTGTTAAGCCGAATTTTGGGAAAACAAGCTTCCTCTATGAAGCTCTGAAAAAAGGGGATATTGATATCTATCCTGAATTTACTGGTACAGTGACTGAAAGTTTGCTTCAGCCATCACCCAAGGTAGGTCATGAGCCGGATCAGGTTTATCAGGTGGCGCGTGATGGTATTGCCAAACAGGATCATCTAGCCTATCTCAAACCTATGTCTTATCAAAATACCTACGCTGTAGCTGTTCCGAAAAAAATTGCTCAAGAATATGGCTTGAAGACCATTTCGGACTTGAAAAAAGTGGAAGGACAGTTGAAGGCAGGCTTTACTCTCGAATTTAATGACCGTGAAGATGGAAATAAGGGCTTGCAATCAATGTATGGTCTCAATCTCAACGTAGCGACCATGGAGCCTGCTCTTCGCTATCAGGCAATTCAGTCAGGCGATATTCAAATCACGGATGCCTATTCGACAGATGCAGAGTTGGCACGTTATGATTTACAGGTCTTGGAAGATGACAAGCAACTCTTCCCACCTTATCAAGGAGCGCCACTCATGAAAGAAGCTCTTCTCAAGAAACATCCTGAGTTGGAGACAGTTCTCAATAAATTGGCTGGTAAAATTACGGAAAGTCAGATGAGCCAGCTCAACTACCAAGTTGGTGTCGAAGGCAAGTCAGCAGAACAAGTAGCCAAGGAGTTTTTACAAGAACAAGGTTTGTTGAAGAAATAGTTTGAAAATGTCAAATTCAACTTCAACTTGCTTAAACGACTATATAGAAAAATGCTCAGACAATGTCGTCTGGGCTTTTTTGGTATTAGAGTTACTAAATGTCATTTAAAATGGAAAATAATACTCAATGAAAATCAAAGAGCAAACTAGGAAGCTAGCCGCAGGCTGTACTTGAGTACGGTAAGGCGACGCTGACGTAGTTTGAATTTGATTTTCGAAGAGTATAAGAGGAAATTTTCAGGATTTTCTAGATTTTTACTGTAAATACACTTGACTATTCACAAAATAGGTGTATAATGTGTTGTGAACTACTTAACAAATAGAGATTTCCAGCTCATGTCGACTAAGGATGGAAATCTTGTGTATAGACAGTTCAGTAGATATATAATAGAGCGTTGCGTCCGAAAGTCTATCCAGACACGGCTCTTTAAAAACAAAAGGAGAAGATTATGAAAACAGAACCGATTCATCGTACCAGTATTTGGAAATTTAAGTTAAGTGCTGCCACTATGACTTTGATTCCCGCTGCCGTGGGGATTAACTATGTTGCCAAAGCCTTGGCGGAGGGGTTAAAGTTGCCCGTTTGGCTGGGGTCTTTGGGAACCTTTCTTACCAGCATGTTGGCTGGGCCGGTTGCCGGTGCCATTAGTGGTTTCATCAACAACGTGATCTATGGGCTGACCTTATCGCCAATTTCAACCGTGTATGCGATTACCAGCATCGGAATTGGGATTGCTGTCGGAGTTTTGCACGCCAATGGGTGGTTCTCGTCAGCGCGAAGAGTATTTGTTTCTGCTATTATTATTGCCATCGTTTCAGCTGTCATTTCAACGCCACTCAACGTCATCTTTTGGGGTGGTCAGACCGGTATCGCTTGGGGTGACTCATTGTTTGCGGTAATGGTCGCCAATCATGCACCAGTGTGGCTGGCCTCATTTACCGATGAGTTTGTCTTGGATATTTTGGATAAAGTCTGCGTGGCCTACCTGGCATTCTTCATCTATCGTCAGCTGCCGAAGCGGATGGTGCACTTCTTTAGCGATGATAAATGATGACTGATAAAACATTGATTTCTGGAGCGCCACGGGTCAAGCTCAAGTGGTACCAGGTGATCGATCCGATTACTAAGCTCTTGTTCATCTTGGACATGACGTTGTTGAGCTTTGCCAGTATGAATTTATTGCTTCAGGCCGGATTAATTCTTGTCGCAACACTGCTATTGTTATTTTCCAAATTGAGTTCTACCACCTTTAAGGCGCTGGGATTCAGCCTGTTTCTGATTTGCACCATGCTGATCATCCAAGGGTTATTTTACAGTCGGAATCAAACTGTGCTGTTTTCTGTGCTTGGGGTGTCGTTCTACAAAGAAGGCCTGATTTACGCCACCACTCTGGGTTGTCGAGTATTGGTGATTATTTTGACCAGTGGCTTTTTTATGGTGACCACGAGTATTTCAGAAAACGCGGCCTATTTGGAACTGTCCGGATTGTCTTATAAAACCGTCTACGTTCTGATGTCGGTGTGTTATATTTTGCCGGAAATGATGCGCAATATGCGGAAAATCCAGCAGGCACAAAAAGTTCGCGGAACCAATCCGCAAAAAACGTTGATTCAGAAATTAAAGTCAGTCCTGCCGGTTCTAATTCCATTGGTGATTAAGACCTTGGATCAATCGATGACGCGGTCGATTTCTCTCCAACTGAGAGGTTTTGATAATCTCAACCGGACTGTCAGAACCTCCCAGCGCGTGTATCGCCTGTCGCGGACGCTGCACATTGGTCTGACTGGATTGGCAATTTTATTGATTGGGTGGAAGATATGGACGAAGATAAACGGATTGTAATTGAAAATTTGACCACCCGTTATCCGGGTACTGAGCAACCACAACTGCGTCAGATTAACGCGGAGGTTCATACCGGCCAGGTGGTTGGGATTATCGGGAATAGCCACTCCGGCAAATCGACTTTGTGCCGTGTGCTGGCAGGGGTCATTCCCAAAATTATGTCTGCTGAGATTGAGGGCGATTGGCACATGTTTGGCCAGCGAGTGTCTGACAATTGGCCCGTTTATAATGCCATGAATGGAGTTGTACTGCAAAATCCAGCTGGCCAACTAAGCGGGTTGGCAGACACGGTTGCCGATGAAATCGCCTTTGACTTGATTAATCAGGGAATGACTGAAGGACTGATTCAAAAACGGGTTGAAGAAGTTGCCACGCAAATGGGGCTGATTGAACAGCTGAATTTGCGTCCCGAGAGCCTTTCCGGTGGTCAGATCCAGCGGTTGGCAATTGCCACGGCGATTGTGGCTAATCCGGCTGTTTTGATTATGGATGATCCGACCAGTGAGATGGATCCCCTTGGCCGCCGGCAATTTTTCCAATGGCTGGCCCAAGTCAAAGAGACGACTGTCTTCATTGTCACCAGTGAAATTGACGATTTGTGCGAAGTCGCCGACGTTGTGTGGGTGCTGCACGAGGGTCAAATGGTAGCCCAGGGCAGGCCGGGTGAGGTGTTTAATCATTTGGCAGCTGACTGGCAGATTCCAGCCCCGACAATCCAGCAACTTGCTCAAAAAATGGATTGGCACTTGGCTGATGGCCGGTATCCGGTGAATTACGCTGATCTGAAGGAGGTTCGTTATGTCCACAATTGAACTGAGCCACCTGACGTTCACTTATCCGGAACGGTCCTTTAGCTTGGATGTTGAAGACAAACACTTCGCCGATCCGATGGTGGCGATTGTCGGCCAAAATGGTGCCGGCAAATCAACGCTCTTCAAATTGTTGACGGGTTTGCTGACACCACAAACCGGTGTGATTAAGATCGATGGAGAAAATTTTAATGATCTTAAACCAGTCGAAAAGTTACTGAAGGTTGGGATTACTTTTCAGAATCCTGACGATCAGCTTTTCAACCCGACCGTTCAACGAGAGGTGGAGTGGAATGTCGCGCAGGTCATGGATGACCACGACACGATTACGAGGCGGGCTTTAGCAGCTCTAAAAAGAGTTGGCTTGGATGATAAAAGAGCTGAAAGTCCATATGACCTGTCATTGTCGGAACGCAAGCTGTTGAGCGTTGCCACAGTTTTGGCAGTGGATCCGGCGATTTATTTATTTGATGAGCCGATGATGTCGCTTGATTGGGAAAGCCGGCGCAAGTTGACCGCAATTTTCCATCAGTTGGCTGATTCGGGCCACCAAGTTGTGACCATCACCCATGACATGGATTGGGTCGCCGCCGAGTTTGAGTCGGTGTATGTTATGGAACACGGGAAGTTTGGCTTCGCCGGCAGTCCACGGGAATTGTTCAGCAATCACGAACTTGTCCAGCGAGTGGGATTACTACCACCGAGGATTATGGACATAGCGGAGTCGCTGGGTGATTCACAGACATATTTATCGGTTAATGATTATTGCCAGAAAAATCGAGATGTATAGAAAAAAGTCACCTCTGCGGGTTTTCCAGGTTGAAGGATTAACTTCAGCTTCTGGCAAGAACTCACATGGGTGACTTTTGTGTTTAATAACGTTTCATGATCATCGGATGCTTCCTCAGATCACTCGGTTTGATTTTACTTTGTTTCATGGTCATAATCATATACCATTTCTTTTGGATCTTTTGTTTGACTAATACAAAATAGGTCTTCATAGGTCTTCGCATTTTTAGCGTCCATTAGGATCATCAGTATAATTTTCTGAATTAGGAGACTGTCCCATCACTATTCGAACTTCGTCTCCCAACTTACGCTGTTCCCATTCATCCGTGAATCCTTTAAATCGCAATTCTGGAACTTTCTTTTTAACTGAATCATCTATTTTCGTCATAGTCCCCACCATTTTATTGATTTTTCTTGTTCTTCTATCCTTTTTTGATCTTTGATTTGTTCCTGTAAATTTTCCAACTTCTCTTTAAGAGCGTTCACTTCATCTTTATATTGATTGTCTAAGTGTTTGAATTCTGTTTCCTGTGAGGGCATTTTGAGGGCTTTTAAGTTATCATTTTCCGCCTTGTATTCTTCTAGCAACTTTTTATCTTGCAAGACTAATCGTTGTTACTGGTCTAACAAATTAGTTAGTTTTTCTATTTGTTGGTCTTTGGTATTTGATTTGCTACTACTTTACCTAAAATTATTTTTTCTGCTTTAGAATTTATTAGATTAGACCCATTGGAACTTTTAAGCTGTAATTCTTTTGGTAACCTTTGGTAGTGATATTGAATATTTTGTTTTGTAACACTCAACTCATCCGCCAGCTCTTTGATCGTTTTTAAGTCTTCACTCATGGTTTAAGTCCTGCCTTTTAACCGTTGGTAGATATTGTTCAATGGCTTTTTTGAGGTAGCGTGCGATATTATGTTTAGAATATTCTTCACGTCTGCTGGCGACATAAGACAAGTGGTCTTTAACACTATTTAGCCCTCTTAATTCTTTCAGTTCGTCATAGAGGGGGTAAACATGGACTTGCAATCCTGCCATGATTTTTGTATCTTGCATTTCAAACGGACTTAGCAACATATTTTCTAGCAATAGCGTGGTGTACTTGCTTTTCATTGCTTCAATAGCTAGCTTATCTTCGGTTTCTGCTTTGCGTGCTTTATCTTCTTGATAGGCGGTATCTTCTAACTTATAGCTGTTATCGTCTGCTCGACGTTTCTTTCGTAACCAGATATCCAATGTTAAACCGTCCGCATCAATCGCTCGATAGAGATAATGCCAACGCCCCTTAATTTTGATATAGGTTTCATCCATTTTCCACGAATAGAAGGACTGTTTATTTTTCTTTTTCCAGAGATGATAGAGGATTTTACTGTATTCTTGAACCCACCGATAAATCGTAGTGTGACAAACATTTATTTCACGGTCATAAAGCAATTCCTGAACTTCACGATAGCTCAGATTGTAACGTAGGTAATAACCAACAGCGACAATGATGACGTCTTGTTGGAATTGTTTGCCTTTAAAATGATTCATCTCTCAAGCCTTACTAACCTTTTTTCTGCTCTTTGAGAAGCTGAAGGTCGTGCTAGTAACTACCTATTTGGTTTGATTAATTCCATCATTTATCTGGGGCTTTCCCTTCAAAAAGGCTTCTATGGTGAGGTTTTAACAACTCTCTATTTTACAATTATGCAGCCACTTGGACTCTTGGTTTGGATTTATCAAGCCCAGTTTAAGAAAGAACAACAAGAGTTTGTCGCACGTAAACTAGACGGCAAGGGTTGGACAAAGTATCTTTCTATTAGTGTTCTTTGGTGGTTAGCCTTTGGGTTTATTTATCAGTCTGTAGGAGCTAATCGTCCCTATCGTGATTCTATCACCGATGCAACCAATGGGGTTGGGCAAATTCTCATGACAGCTGTTTACCGTGAGCAATGGATATTCTGGGCAGCTACCAATGTCTTTTCAATCTATCTCTGGTGGGGAGAAAGCTTGCAAATCCAAGGAAAATACCTGATTTACCTGATCAATAGTCTAGTTGGGTGGTATCAGTGGAGCAAGGCCGCAAAGAGTGCTTAAAAAGAAAAAAAGGATCAGATGATCCTTTTTTGTATTAGAGCAAAATGAATAATACCGTAATGACAATAGCGCTCGTTATACGAACGATGTGGTGCGAGATATTTTGCTTTTCTTTCTGTTGGCCGTTCCAGTAGGCACCATAGCAGACGATACTTGAACCCACAATCCATAGAAGAATGGTTGCAAGTGGGACGAAGTAAAAGATGGCTAGAGCCAGAGAAGTGAGGCAACTGCCGACCAAGATGCACGTGTTTCCCAGACTGTAGTTCTTTTGTTTCATGGCTGAAAAAGCAGCAGCAAGGTGAAGCAATGAGAAGGCGAGAGCTAGTACAATTGTTAGTATTCCTAGAATCATCGAAGTTAACATAGTTGATTCCTTTCTTCGTAACAGGATTAAATCTCGAGTGATTTTGTAGAAGTCATCTCAATCACATCTAAGTAAAATCTCACTACTTGGTCTTCTGTATAAGATTTTCCTTTTTTTAGCCACCAGGTCAGTGTTTCGATAAAATTAGTTACTACAAAATGTTTGAGGTAGGAGGCTGGTATGTTCGGATAGGCCACTTGCAAATCCTCCGCTACCATGGGGTAAACATGGTGCTCAAGTTCCTTGTGTAGTTGGCGGAGAAAGTAGTCATTTTTTGAAAAAAGAAGACTAGTGACATGGTCCTGGTTTTTCTGAAAATGTAAAAAGATATGTGCGAGGTAGTCCTCGGTAGTTAAGTGTTCTTCCCTTTCAAAGAGATGATGAAAGAGGTAGCGACAGAGTTCATCTAAAAGCAGTTCCTTGCTCTCGTAGTGACAGTAAAAGGTCGAGCGCCCAACATCTGCCAAGTCAATGATATCCTGGACAGTAGTGGCATCATAGCCTTTGTCGTTCAAAAGTTGTAAAAAAGCTTGATAGATGGCTTTTTTAGTCTTGCTGACTCGACGGTCTTTTTTTGGCATATAGACACTTGAGACAAACTGTTCAGAACTGAACAGGACTGACAGTTTGCTTCTATCCTTTCTTTGGATTTTATTAGATAATACAAATGAAAGAAGTATGTATATACCCATTATACCAAAGGAGGGAGAGAAATGAGTTCTAAAACATCTATCTGGTTAGCTTTTTTCTTAAATTTAAGCTATGCGATAGTCGAGTTTATCGCAGGAGGAATCTTTGGTTCAAGTGCAGTTCTTGCTGATTCAGTTCATGACTTGGGGGATGCTATAGCCATTGGCATATCAGCCCTCCTAGAAACGATCTCCAATCGTGAAGAAGATAGGCAGTACACCTTGGGTTACAAGCGTTTCAGCCTTTTAGGGGCTATGCTAACTGCTGTGATTCTTATGATAGGGTCTGTCCTAGTGATTTTGGAAAATGTCACAAAGATCGTTCACCCACAACCCGTTAATGAGGAAGGGATCCTCTGGCTGGGAATCATTGCAGTGGCTATTAATGTGCTAGCAAGTTTGGTAGTTCGTAAAGGAAAGACAAAGAACGAGTCAATTCTTAGCTTGCATTTTTTGGAAGACACTCTTGGTTGGTTGGCTGTCATTCTAATGGCGATTATCCTTCGGTATACAGACTGGTATATCCTTGATCCGCTTTTGTCTCTAGTTATTTCTATCTTTATTCTATCGAAAGCCATTCCTCGCTTTTGGAGCGCGCTAAAAATTTTCCTAGATGCTGTGCCAGAAGGGGTCGAGACAAGTGATTTGGAGAAAGATTTAGAGGCTCTACTCAATGTCAAAAGTGTCAACCAACTTAGCATTTGGTCCATGGACGGTTTAGAGAACAATGCTGTTGTCCACATTTGTATCTGGGATTGGGAACAGATGATGGAGACCAAAGAAGTGGTGCGTCAATGTTTAGAAGAAAGAGGCGTGCAGAATATCACTATTGAAGTGGATAGCAGTCAAAGCAATCATGCGCAACATAAGCGGAGGGTGAGAGAATTAGAGCAGAAGCATGGGCATCATCATTAGAAAAACGACCTCGCTAGAGGTCGTTTTGTTATCCTATTCATTCCTTGTACTTTCCCTCAAGGTCAGTCTGGTTCCCAGCATGGTTAGGCTGGGGATTTTGCGACCGTGGAGTACTTCTTTGTTAAGAATATCCATCCCTGCTCGGCCCATTTCCTCGGTATAGACAGTGATACTGGAGAGGGGGGGATAGACCTGCTTGGTCAGGCTAGTGTCGTTAAAAGAAATGAGGCTGACGCGGTCTGGTAGGCTGATTCCAGCTTCTTGGAGGGCACGGAGGGCGCCGATGGCTAAACTATCGCTAGCTGCGAAAAAGGCTGGTGGGAGTTGTTCTCCTAGCTTGTGAATGGCCTCCTTCATCAAGTCATAGCCAGACTGGGCAGTAAAGCTTCCCTGAAAGACCAGTTCTTCATGGTAGATTCCTTTTGCTTGGGTAATATCTTTGAAATTTTCTAGCCGCTTATCCTGAATAATTTCTTCCTGGTCGGTTGTTTCCTCAAGGCCTGTTAGAATGCTAATCCGATCCAGTCCCTGACCGAGGAAATGGTCTACAACTTGTTTCACAGCAGTGTAAAAGTCAGTGATAATACAGGTATGACCTAGTGAGAGGGTATCACTGTCTAGAAAGACCAAGGGTTTTTGGTATTCTTCAAATGCAGCAATCTGAGCTCGGCTGAACTTTCCGATGCAGAGAATGCCAATCACTTCCTCACTTAATGTAAAAGGATGGTCATTAAAATAGCGCAAGATGTCATAGTCCAACTCTTGGGCTCTTTTTTCAATACCGAGACGAATCTGATAATAGTAAAGATCATCAAGCTCCCCTTGTTCGCTGACCCATTGGATAATGGCAATCTTTTGCTTGGGTTTGTGGGATTCGCCTGTCTTGAGGTGCTTAGTATAGCCCAGCTCTTCAGCGACAGTTAAAATACGGTGTCTGGTTTCTTCTGTAACAGATAGACTCTGGTCGCGATTGAGGACACGAGATACGGTCGCGATAGAGACAGAGGCTAGCTGTGCAATGTCTTTTAAGGTAGCCATAAATCCTCCTCCTTTTAGGTTAGTATATCATATTTTTCTGCTTTTTACTGATAGTTTAGTAAAAGTTTAGTAAAAAGGATTGACCTTGGTAAATCCCTTGGATACAATAGAAGAAAACGATTACACGTTAAGGTGACTTAACGGACAGTCAAAGGAGAATTTATATGACACAAGATCTTACTACTGAAGCCCTTCGCAAAGACTTTCTTGCCGTTTTTGGTCAAGAAGCAGACCAAACTTTCTTTTCACCAGGTCGTATCAATTTGATTGGTGAACACACGGATTACAATGGTGGACATGTTTTCCCAGCAGCTATTTCCTTGGGAACTTATGGGGTGGCTCGCAAACGTGACGACCAAGTTTTGCGTTTCTACTCAGCCAACTTTGAGGACAAAGGTATCATTGAAGTTCCTCTTGCTGACCTCAAATTTGAAAAAGAGCACAGCTGGACCAATTATCCAAAAGGGGTCCTCCATTTCTTGCAGGAAGCTGGCCATGTTATTGACAAAGGGTTTGATTTCTATGTCTTTGGGAATATCCCAAATGGTGCAGGCTTGTCTTCATCAGCATCTTTGGAACTTTTGACAGGGGTCGTGGCAGAGCATCTCTTTGGTTTAAAACTAGACCGTTTGGATTTGGTTAAAATCGGAAAACAAACAGAAAATTACTTTATCGGAGTCAACTCTGGTATCATGGACCAATTTGCCATCGGTATGGGGGCAGACCAACGTGCCATTTACCTAGATACCAATACGTTAGAATACGACTTGGTGCCACTTGATTTGAAGGACAATGTCGTTGTTATCATGAACACCAACAAACGTCGTGAACTGGCGGACTCTAAGTACAATGAACGCCGTGCTGAGTGTGAAAAAGCTGTGGAAGAATTGCAAGTTGCCTTGGATATTCAGACCTTGGGTGAATTGGATGAGTGGGCCTTTGACCAATACAGCTATCTGATTAAAGATGAAAATCGCTTGAAACGTGCTCGTCATGCTGTGCTTGAAAACCAACGTACCCTCAAAGCGCAAGCAGCTCTTCAGGCAGGTGATTTGGAAACCTTTGGTCGTTTGATGAATGCTTCTCACGTTTCTCTAGAACATGACTATGAAGTAACTGGCTTGGAATTGGATACCCTTGTTCACGCAGCTTGGGTACAAGAAGGTGTTCTCGGTGCTCGTATGACAGGAGCTGGTTTTGGTGGCTGTGCCATTGCCTTGGTGCAAAAAGATGCTGTTGAGGCCTTTAAGGAAGCTGTAGGCAAGCACTACGAGGAAGTCGTTGGATATGCTCCAAGCTTCTATATCGCTGAAGTTGCAGGTGGCACTCGCGTCCTTGACTAGTTAAAAGGAGGCTCTATCGTGACCTTAGTAGATAAATTTGTAACACACGTTATTGCTGAAAGTTCATTTGAGGAAATGGATCGCATCTACCTGACCAATCGTGTCTTAGCACGGGTGGGCGAAGGAGTTTTGGAAGTTGAGACTGATATGGATAAATTGATTGACCTCAAGGACCAGCTTGTTGAGGAAGCCGTTTGCATGGAAACGATTGAAGATAGTCTGGCTGCGCGCGAAATTCTCGGTGCTGACCTCATGGACTTGGTAACGCCGTGTCCGAGCCAGGTTAATCGTGACTTTTGGACAACCTATGCCCAGTCACCAGAGCAGGCAATTGCAGACTTCTACCAACTCAGTCAGAAAAATGACTACATCAAACTAAAGGCTATCGCAAAGAATATTGCTTATCGTGTTCCGTCTGACTACGGTGAACTAGAGATTACCATCAATCTCTCTAAGCCTGAAAAGGATCCAAAAGAGATTGCAGCAGCCAAGTTGGTGCAAGCTAGCAATTATCCTCAGTGTCAGCTTTGTCTAGAGAATGAGGGCTACCATGGTCGGGTCAACCACCCAGCTCGAAGCAACCACCGTATTATCCGTTTTGAAATGGCTGGGCAGGAGTGGGGCTTCCAGTATTCGCCCTATGCTTATTTTAATGAGCACTGTATTTTCTTAGACGGCCAGCACCGTCCCATGGCTATCAGCCGTCAGAGCTTTGAGCGTCTGCTGGCGATTGTAGAGCAGTTTCCAGGCTATTTTGCAGGTTCGAATGCCGACCTGCCAATCGTGGGAGGCTCTATTCTCACCCATGACCACTATCAGGGAGGCCGTCACGTATTTCCTATGGAATTGGCTCCCTTGCAAAAGACTTTCCGATTTGCTGGTTTTGAACAGGTCAAGGCTGGGATTGTCAAGTGGCCTATGTCAGTGCTTCGTTTGACTTCGGATTCCAAAGAGAATTTGATCAACTTGGCTGATAAGATTTTGCAGGAATGGCGCCAGTATTCAGATTCTGAAGTGCAGATTTTAGCAGAGACAGACGGGAGACCGCATCACACTATCACACCGATTGCGCGTAAGCGTGATGGACAGTTTGAATTGGACTTGGTCTTGCGGGACAATCAGACTTCGGCAGAGCATCCAGATGGCATCTATCATCCCCACAAGGATGTCCAACATATCAAGAAGGAAAATATCGGCTTGATTGAGGTCATGGGCTTGGCTATCTTACCACCTCGTTTGAAAGCAGAAGTGGAGCAAGTTGCAAGCTATCTTGTAGGAGATGATGAAGCAGTTGCAGACTATCATCAGGAATGGGCAGACCAACTCAAAGTCCAACATCCAGACCTAACAGATAAAGAAAAAGCCCTTGAAATCGTCAAGGACTCTGTGGGTGCCATCTTTGCGCGCGTTCTAGAGGATGCAGGAGTTTACAAGCAGACGGAGCAAGGACAGACAGCCTTTATGCGCTTTGTGGAACAGGTCGGAATTTTGCCAGACTAGGAGCTTTCTCCTTGCACAGTCCTATAAAAAGTAGTATCATAGTGTCGTTTGAACTATCAGGAGGAAACGATGAAAGATTTTCATTTTGATGCTATATCTGCCTTTGAAAATTACGAAATTGAAAAAATGAGAGATGGTCATGTTGTGGTGACGACCAAAGTGGTGGACTCGTCGCTCAACTACTATAGCAATGCCCATGGTGGCTATCTCTTCACCCTTTGTGACCAGATTAGTGGTTTGGTGGTTATCTCGCTGGG
This sequence comes from Streptococcus oralis subsp. oralis, assembly GCF_002096455.1. GTDB lineage: Bacteria > Bacillota > Bacilli > Lactobacillales > Streptococcaceae > Streptococcus > Streptococcus oralis_CY. The sequence continues at coordinate 18,023 of NZ_NCUL01000004.1, forward strand.
GCTTGATGGAGTGACGCTCCAGTCCTCTATCAACTACCTCAAGGCAGGAAAACTCGACGACGTGTTGACCATTAAAGGAGAATGTGTCCATCATGGACGCACAACCTGTGTCGTGGATGTGGATATCACCAATCAAGAAGGCAGAAATGTCTGCAAAGCAACCTTTACCATGTTTGTCACAGGCCAGCGGTCAGAAGACAGACAGGTAAGGATATAGATAAACAAAAAAGAGGCTCACACCTCTTTTTCTTATTTCTTCTTCCTGTTTAATACTGCATTGAGAACAATGGCTAGTAAGCTGGCTACGACAATTCCGTTTGAGAAGAACATTTGGAAGGCTGTTGGCATGCTGACAAAGAGATTACTATTGTTGAGTCCGACACCTGCAGCGATGGAGACAGCTGCGATAAGGAAGTTGTGTTCATTGTTAGCAAAGTCAACACGGGCGAGGATTTGCATCCCTTGAAGGGAAACAAAACCAAACATCACCAGCATGGCCCCTCCAAGAACAGGGCTCGGAATGATTTGAGCTAGGGCTCCAAACTTAGGAAGGAGTCCAAGGAGGACAAGGAAACCAGCTGCGTAGTAGATTGGCAGACGGGTCTTGATACCTGACAATTTAACCAACCCAACGTTTTGTGAAAATCCTGTGTAAGGGAAGGTGTTAAAGATTCCTCCGAGAAGTACGGCCAGACCTTCTGCACGGTAACCGTTGCGCAGGCGCGTGCTGTCGATTGGGTCATTGGTGATATCAGACAAGGCTAGGTAAACACCAGTCGACTCAACCATAGAAACCGTTGCGATGATACACATCATGACAATAGAGGAGATTTCAAAGGTTGGCATTCCAAAGTAGAGTGGAGTTGGGACATGGACAAGTGGTGCTGCTGCAACAGGGGAGAAATCAACCAAGCCCATGGTAGCAGCAATGGCGGTACCAACAACTAGACCAATCAAAATAGAGATAGACTTGATAAATCCTTTGGTAAAGATGTTGATCAAGAGGATAATTAGAACAGTGATGGCTGCAAGCAAGAGACTTTGACCAGTTGGCTCTGGGACATTATTTCCCATATTTCCGATAGCGACAGGAATTAAGGTTAAACCAATCGTAGTAATGACAGAGCCCGTTACGATAGATGGGAAAAGATTGGCTACTTTTGAGAAAATGCCTGAAATCAGAACCACATAAATCCCTGAAACGATAAGGGCACCAAACATAGCACCGCTACCGTGGCTTTGCCCAATCATAATCAAAGGAGCAACCGACTGGAAGGCAACCCCGAGAACGACTGGTAGTCCAATCCCAAAGTATTTGTTGAGTTGGAGTTGAAGGAAGGTGGCCACCCCACACATGAAGATATCTGTGGAGATTAGGTAGGTCAACTGCTCAGCTGAATAGCCAAGAGCTGTCGCAATCATGATAGGAACCAGGATAGAACCTGAGTACATGGCTAGTAAGTGCTGCAAGCCAAGAACGGCTGCTTGCGAGTGTTTTTCTTGTTTTTGCATTAGAGATCTGCCTCCTTAAATACGACCTGACCATTTTCGAAACGATCCAAGCGAGCCAGTGATAGGACTGGATAGCCAGCTTTCTCGAGCAAATCACGACCATCCTGGAAGGATTTTTCGATAACAATACCAATCGCTTCAACTTTTGCTCCAGCTTGTTCGATGATTTGGATCAAGCCTTTGGCAGCTTGGCCATTAGCAAGGAAATCATCGATAATCAAGACCTTGTCCTCTGGTGAGAGGAATTTTCCAGCGATAGAAACGGTGCTGGTCACCTGCTTGGTAAAGGAGTAGACTTGGGCGGTTAAGATACCTTCGTTCATGGTGATGTTTTTAGCTTTCTTGGCGAAAATCATGGGAACGTTTAAGGCTTCAGCTGTAAAAATAGCTGGTGCAATGCCTGACGCTTCAATCGTTACAACCTTGGTAATGCCAGCAGCAGCGAATTTGTCCGCAAATACCTTACCAATCTCTCGCATCAAGCTAAAGTCAACTTGGTGGGTTAGAAAGGAATCCACCTTGAGGATATTATCACCCAAGATATGCCCATCCTCGAGGATGCGCTCTTCTAATAATTTCATAAGACCTCCTAAAGTCTAAAAGATGCTTCATTTGCTTGTCTAGAGTTTCTACTATGTAATAGAAAAAGGACCTACTTAATCCCCTAAGTAAGTCCTCAAAATAGGTATGGCCAAAACCATACCTTCAGCTGACATACTCATTGTTAGGTGTTCCGGCACCTTGTAGAAACGTCGTGCCAATTCACGACATAAACAAGTAAAATGATATTCAATTTTAAACAGGCTGCTGCCAATGTTTATATTTTACACCAATTAGCTTTATAAATCAAATGTTTTGTTAGCAAATAGATCATAAAAGCGAACGAATAAAAGGCTACAAGGCTAGAAAGTATTGTAGCCTTTTATTCTTCTATTCGCTAAATCTTAAAAAATAGCCATCTGGATCCAAGACTGCAAATTCGTGAGGATAGATATAATGATCTCCAACACGAAATTCTCTTTTGGTCAGCGGACGATGGATAGGATAGTCAGCTTCCAGCAGTTTTTGGTGGAGCTGAGGGACATCTTCAATGCCAAAGGAAATATTGACACCGCGCCCGAAAGGATAGGTTAGTTGGGCTAATTCTTCTGTGCTGCCTTCTTCTAGCATAAGTTGGCAGTCTTCAAGCGAGAGGAAGAGAAATTTCTCCTCTGGACGCTCGTATTCGACAGAAAATCCCAGCAAGTCGCAGTAGAAGTGGCGTGACTTTTCGAGGTCAGATACTACAAATTCAGGAATGACAGCTTGATAGTCCATTAGCTTTCTCCTTAGAGTTCAATTTCCAATACAATCGGCGTATGGTCTTGACGCGCACCCGAGTCAATCATGTCAGACTTGGTTACCTTGTCAGCCACGCGGTTGCTGGTGAGCCAGTAGTCGATTCTCCAGCCTGTATTATTGATTTTAGAAGTCTTGCTGCGTTGTGCCCACCAAGTGTAGCGTTCTGGAGCATCGCCGTGAATGTGGCGGAAGGTATCCGTAAATCCAGTTGCCAAAAGGTTGGTAAATCCAGCACGTTCCTCGTCGGTAAATCCAGGTGAACGGCGGTTGCTAGCAGGATTTGCAAGGTCGATTTCATTGTGGGCTACGTTGTAGTCACCGGTTGCAAGGACTGGTTTTTGTTTGTCCAACTCCGCTAAATACTCAGCATATTTGACATCCCAGACTTGACGTTCTTCCAAGCGTTTGAGTCCATCTCCAGCATTTGGTGTGTAAACTTGGGTAACGAAAAATTTATCAAATTCTAGAGTGATGATACGACCTTCCAAGTCCATGGTAGAAGGGGCACCGATTTCTGGGAAAGTGACAGTGGGTGAGAGTTCTTTCTTATAGAGGAACATGGTTCCAGCATAGCCTTTCCGGGCAGGTTCTTGTGAAGAGCGCCACGTGTTTGCGTAGCCTGGGAAGAGTTCCTCTAAAATTTCCAAGTGTTTCTTTGTAGGCCCCTTGGCAGAAAGCTTGGTTTCTTGGATAGCGATGATATCAGCATTTTCGGCGACCAAGGTTTGTAGTACTTCTTGGGACAATTTGGCACGAGCTGAGTCACTAGTGAGGGCAGCGTTTAGGGAATCAATATTCCATGAGATAAGTTTCATAAAGTTACCTTTTTCATTCAGATTATAGATTTTATTATACCAAAAAAAGGTCTATTTCCCCAACGTATGGCTTGAAAAATCACTCTCTTTCGTTTATAATTAAGAATGATTTTATGAAAGGGAGTGAAAATAAATGAAATTTTACTCATATGACTATGTACTTAGCCAAATCAGTCAGCAAAATGGCATCATGATTGGCTTTGGAATTGTTCTCCTAGCTATCACAGGATTTTTTGCTTTTAAAGCCTATCGAGATAAAAAGGGGACTAAGTTTCGGGAATTGGTCATGATTTTGGCCTTGACCTTGGTGGCCATGCTTTTGGTGACAATCTCAAAATACCAGACCAATCAAGCCTCTAACAACCAATTTCAAACCTCCCTTCATTTCATAGAGGTTGTTTCCAAAGACTTGGGAGTGGATAAATCAGAAGTTTATGTCAATACTTCTGCAGCCACTGATGGAGCGCTTGTCAAGGTAGGTCCAAATTTCTACCGCGCCATGAACGGGAGCCAACCAGACAAGTATCTTTTAGAGAAATTAGAATTGCATCAAACAGACGCTATTGAATTGGTGGAGGTAAACAAATGACACTCAATTATATGGAAATTTTAATCAAACTGGCCTTGGGGCTCTTCTCGCTTGTTTTTGTTATCAATGTGACAGGAAAGGGGAACCTAGCACCTAACTCTGCGACAGACCAAATTCAGAACTATGTTCTTGGTGGTATCATCGGTGGGGTGATTTACAATAGTTCTATCAGCATTCTCCAGTATGCAGTGATTTTGATGATGTGGACGATTTTGGTCTTGACCCTCAAGTGGCTCAATAACAATGTTCGTTTTGTCAAACGCTTGATTGATGGAAAACCAACTCTCCTTATCAAAAATGGGCAGATTGACCCAGAAGCCTGTCGTTCAGTTGGTTTGTCTGCAGCAGAAGTTGCTCTCAAACTTCGTAGCCAAGGGATTTTCCAGATGAAACAGGTCAAATGCGCTGTGCAGGAGCAAAATGGCCAACTCATCGTGGTCCAAATGGGGGATGAAAATCCTAAGTATCCAGTTGTGACTGACGGTGTGATCCAAGTAGATGTTTTGGAATCGATTGGTCGTAGCGAAGAGTGGTTGCTTGATAACCTCAGCAAACAAGGGCATGACAATGTAGCCAATATCTTTATCGCTGAGTATGACAAGGGTGTCGTCTCAGTCGTAACCTATGAATAAGAAAAACCTGGGGTCTTGGCCTCAGGTTTCAATTTGCAATCAGAAAGGGATTTTATGTCCATTATTCAAAAACTTTGGTGGTTTTTCAAGTTAGAAAAACACCGTTATTTAGTCGGGATTGTGGCCCTGATCTTGGTTTCCGTCCTCAATCTTATTCCCCCTATGGTTATGGGGCGGGTCATCGATGCCATCACATCGGGGAAATTAACCCAGCAGGACCTCCTTTTTGACCTATTTTACTTGCTTCTTGCGGCCTTGGGGATGTACTATCTGCGCTATGTTTGGCGTATGTATATCCTTGGAACTTCCTACCGTTTGGGGCAGATTATGCGGTCTCGCTTGTTTGAGCATTTTACAAAAATGTCTCCAGCCTTTTATCAGACCTATCGGACGGGGGACCTGATGGCGCATGCAACCAACGATATCAATGCCTTGACTCGTCTGGCAGGAGGCGGTGTTATGTCTGCCGTGGATGCCTCTATCACGGCTTTAGTGACCTTGCTGACCATGCTCTTTAGCATTTCTTGGCAAATGACTCTTGTTGCTATTCTTCCCCTGCCTTTCATGGCTTATGCGACTAGTCGTCTAGGGAGAAAGACCCACAAGGCCTTTGGCGAGTCACAGGCAGCCTTTTCCGAACTTAATAACAAGGTGCAGGAGTCTGTATCAGGTATCAAGGTGACCAAGTCTTTCGGTTATCAGGCGGACGAGTTGAAGTCCTTTCAAGCAGTAAATGAATTGACCTTCCAAAAGAACCTGCAAACCATGAAATACGATAGTCTCTTTGACCCCATGGTTCTCTTGTTTGTTGGTTCGTCCTATGTTTTAACCCTCTTGGTCGGCTCTTTGATGGTTCAGAAAGGGCAAATCACGGTTGGGAATCTGGTTACCTTTATCAGCTACTTAGATATGTTGGTTTGGCCTCTTATGGCTATTGGTTTCCTCTTTAATATTACTCAGCGAGGGAAGGTGTCCTATCAGCGGATTGAGGATCTTTTGTCTCAGGAATCACCTGTAAAAGACCCTGAATTTCCTCTGGACGGTATCGAAAATGGACGTTTGGAGTACGCCATTGACAGCTTTGCCTTTGAAAATGAGGAAACACTGACGGATGTTCACTTTAGTCTGGAAAAAGGACAAACCTTGGGCTTGGTCGGACAGACAGGCTCTGGGAAAACGTCCTTGATTAAGCTCCTCTTGCGTGAATACGATGTGGATAAGGGAGCTATTTATCTAAACGGTCACGATATTCGGAACTATCGTCTGACAGACCTTCGTAGTCTCATGGGCTATGTTCCTCAGGATCAGTTTCTCTTTGCGGCTTCAATTTTAGACAATATCCGCTTTGGCAATCCTAACTTGCCTCTTTCAGCAGTCGAGAAAGCAACTAAACTGGCTCAAGTATATCAAGACATTGTGGATATGCCTCAGGGATTTGATACGCTGATCGGTGAAAAAGGAGTCAGTCTTTCAGGTGGGCAAAAGCAGCGCCTAGCCATGAGTCGAGCTATGATTCTAGATCCTGATATCTTAATTCTAGATGATTCCTTGTCAGCCGTGGATGCCAAGACAGAGTATGCGATCATCGACAATCTCAAGGAGACGCGGAAGGATAAGACAACCATTATTACAGCACATCGTCTCAGTGCGGTTGTCCATGCAGATTTGATTTTAGTTCTGCAAAATGGACAGATTATCGAACGAGGTACGCACGAAGACCTGCTAGCTCTAGATGGCTGGTATGCCCAAACCTACCAGTCTCAGCAGTTGGAAATGAAAGGAGAAGAAGATGCAGAATAAGCAAGAACAATGGGCTGTATTGAAGCGCTTGATGTCTTATCTCAAGCCCTATGGCCTCCTGACATTTTTGGCACTCAGTTTTCTCCTTGCGACGACGGTCATTAAAAGTGTCATTCCCCTTGTAGCTTCCCACTTTATCGACCAGTACCTCAGCAATCTCAATCAGTTTGCTATTACAGTTTTATTAGCCTACTATGGCCTCTATATCCTGCAAACTCTGGTCCAGTATGTTGGCAATCTTCTCTTTGCGAGGGTGTCCTACAGTATTGTCAGAGATATTCGTCGCGATGCCTTTGCCAATATGGAGAAACTGGGCATGTCTTATTTTGACAAGACGCCAGCAGGTTCCATCGTCTCTCGTTTGACCAATGATACTGAGACCATCAGTGATATGTTTTCGGGAATTTTATCCAGCTTTATTTCAGCAGTTTTCATCTTTCTGACGACTCTGTATACCATGTTGGTGCTGGATTTTCGTTTGACAGCTTTAGTCCTGCTCTTTCTTCCCTTGATTTTCCTTTTGGTCAATCTCTATCGGAAAAAGTCAGTGAAAATCATCGAAAAAACCAGAAGTCTCTTGTCGGATATCAATAGTAAGCTGGCAGAGAATATCGAGGGAATCAGGATTATCCAGGCCTTTAATCAAGAGAAGCGCCTGCAAGCAGAATTTGATGAAATCAATCAAGAACACTTGGTCTATGCCAACCGATCTGTAGCCTTGGATGCCCTCTTTTTGAGACCTGCCATGAGTTTGCTGAAACTGCTAGGTTATGCAGTCTTGATGGCCTACTTTGGCTATCGTGGTCTTTCTATCGGGATAACGGCCGGAACCATGTATGCCTTTATCCAGTACATCAACCGTCTTTTTGATCCCCTGATTGAGGTGACGCAAAACTTTTCAACCCTTCAAACGTCCATGGTGTCTGCAGGCCGTGTCTTTGCCTTGATTGACGAAACGACCTATGAGCCTCTTCAAAAAGATGGGCAAGCAAAGATTACAGAAGGTAATATTCGTTTTGAACATGTGTGTTTCTCATATGATGGCAAACACCCGATTCTGGATGACATTTCCTTTTCTGTTAACAAGGGTGAAACCATTGCCTTTGTGGGTCATACAGGTTCGGGGAAATCTTCGATTATCAATGTCCTCATGCGCTTTTACGAATTTCAGTCAGGCCGCGTTCTCTTGGATGGTGTGGATATCAGGAACTACAGTCAGGAAGAGTTGAGAAAAAATATCGGGCTGGTCTTGCAGGATCCCTTTCTCTATCATGGGACCATCAAGTCCAATATCGCCATGTACCAAGATCTTAGTGATGAAGAGGTCCAGGCTGCAGCTACTTTTGTCGATGCAGATTCCTTTATTCAAGACCTTCCGCAGGGCTATGATGCTCCTGTTTCCGAGCGTGGTTCGAGCTTTTCTACTGGACAGCGCCAGCTTCTTGCCTTTGCCAGAACAGTTGCTAGTCAGCCTAAAATCCTGATTTTGGATGAAGCGACAGCCAATATTGACTCGGAGACAGAAAGTCTGGTTCAGGATTCTCTGGCTAAAATGAGAAAAGGACGGACGACCATAGCCATCGCCCATCGCCTTTCAACCATCCAAGATGCCAACTGTATCTATGTTTTGGACAAGGGGCGCATCATCGAGAGTGGCACCCATGAGGAACTCTTGGCCTTGGAAGGAACCTATCACAAGATGTATAGCTTACAGGCAGGGGCCATGTCATAAAGAAGAATTCCTCTAAATCACAGATTTCTTGCACCGCCTTTTCTATTTTGTGGTATAATGAAAAATGTTGACAAATAGTATAATAAAAACAAAGGAGAAACAGCATGCTGAAATGGGAAGACTTACCCGTGGAAATGCAATCAAGCGAGGTTAAGTCTTACTACCAGCTTGTCTCTAAAAGGAAAGGTTCGCTGGTTTTCAAGCGTTGCCTGGACTGGGTTCTGGCCCTGTTTTTGCTACTTTTGACCTCTCCCGTCTTTCTTGTCTTGAGCATTTGGATCAAGTTGGATAGCAAGGGACCTGTCATTTACAAGCAAGAGCGCGTGACCCAGTATAATCGTCGGTTCAAGATTTGGAAGTTCCGTACTATGGTAACGGATGCGGATAAAAAAGGAAGTCTGGTGACTTCTGCTAACGATAGTCGCATTACCAAGGTTGGAAATTTCATCCGCCGTGTGCGTTTGGACGAACTACCTCAGCTGGTCAATGTCCTTAAAGGCGAAATGTCCTTTGTAGGGACCCGTCCTGAAGTGCCACGTTACACAGAGCAGTATAGTCCTGAAATGATGGCGACCTTGCTCTTGCCAGCAGGAATCACCTCTCCAGCCAGTATCAACTACAAGGATGAGGACACCATCATCAGTCAGATGACAGAGAAAGGTCTGTCGGTTGACCAGGCCTATGTCGAACATGTCCTTCCTGAAAAGATGCGCTATAATCTCGCCTATCTCCGAGAGTTTAGTTTCCTTGGAGACATCAAAATCATGTTTCAAACCGTGTTTGAAGTACTAAAATAAAGTAGTCATGAGAAAATGAGTACAGATAAAAGGAGCAAATCAATGCCAAATTACAATATTCCATTTTCACCTCCCGATATTACCGAAGCTGAAATTGCTGAAGTAGCAGATACCCTGCGTTCTGGTTGGATCACAACAGGTCCGAAGACAAAAGAACTGGAGCGTCGCTTGTCTCAATACACACAGACACCTAAGACTGTCTGCCTCAACTCTGCGACTGCCGCCCTTGAGTTGATTTTACGTGTTTTGGAAGTGGGACCAGGTGATGAAGTCATCGTTCCAGCTATGACCTATACAGCTTCATGTAGTGTTATCACTCACGTAGGAGCAACACCTGTCATGGTGGATATCCAAGCAGATACTTTTGAGATGGACTATGACTTGCTTGAGCAAGCTATCACTGAGAAAACTAAGGTTATCATCCCAGTAGAGCTTGCAGGGATTGTGTGCGACTATGACCGTTTGTTCCAAGTTGTGGAGAAGAAACGGGACCTCTTTACAGCTACTAGTAAGTGGCAAAAGACCTTTAACCGTATCGTGATTGTCTCTGATAGTGCCCATGCTTTAGGATCTACTTACAAAGGGCAACCAGCTGGTTCGATCGCTGACTTTACTTCCTTCTCGTTCCATGCCGTTAAGAACTTTACAACGGCTGAGGGAGGAAGTGCGACTTGGAAAGCCAATCCAGCGATTGATGACGAAGAAATGTACAAGGAATTCCAAATTCTTTCCCTTCACGGGCAAACTAAAGACGCTCTTGCCAAAATGCAATTGGGTTCATGGGAGTACGATATCGTCACACCAGCCTACAAGTGCAATATGACCGATATCATGGCGTCACTTGGTTTGGTACAATTGGACCGTTACCCAGGTTTGCTAGAACGTCGTAAGGACATCGTGGACCGCTATGATCGTGGTTTTGCGGGCACTCGTATTCACCCACTGGCACACAAGACTGATAGTGTCGAATCTTCACGCCACCTCTACATCACTCATGTAGAAGGAGCAAGTTTAGAAGAACGCAACCTCATCATCCAAGAATTGGCCAAAGCAGGAATTGCAAGTAATGTACACTATAAACCGCTTCCGCTCTTGACAGCCTATAAGAATCTTGGTTTTGATATGGCAGATTATCCAAGAGCCTATGCCTTCTTTGAAAATGAAATTACCCTCCCTCTTCACACTAAATTAAGCGATGATGAAGTCGACTATATCGTTAAGATTTTGGTGAGAATTTCCGAAGAAATCCTCGATTCTGGAAAATAATCATAAAAAAAATCTTGACAAAAAGCGGACAATAGCATATAATATTCTCAACAAATCGGAAAAGTAACTATTTTTGATCTTCAGGGAGCCTGTGGTGATTGTGAACAGGTGGTTGGAAGTAGTGAAAGTGGGCTGATTTTAAAAATGAATTTGAAACAATGAAAATTCGGTGCGCACACCTTACAGTGCAACTTGTTGTTAGACAAGGCAGAGATGTAAAGGGGAATAGTCCCTTTATAATTGAGGTGGCACCGCGTTACCAACGCCCTCACACAGAAGTAGATTCTGTGTGTGGGCTTTTTTCTATCCGTCATTTTGTTTATCTTTTATTAGGGCGTTAAGTCGCTTTGATGAACTTGAGTTCTATCTGCAGCTCCTTGCCTACTACTAAAAGCAAACAAAAAGGCCGGATTAATATGGAAAGAGGAAATTTTTATGACAACTAAAGGATATTTTGGACAATTTGGTGGTAGTTTTGTACCGGAGCCGATTCAGGCTTTGTTGGATGAGTTGGAAGTGACATTTGACAAGTACAAGGATGATCCAGAGTTTTTGGCAGAATTTCGCCATTACTTGAAGGATTATTCAGGTCGCGAAACACCGCTTTATTTTGCGGAAAGTTTGACAGATCACTTAGGTGGCGCTAAGATATATCTCAAGCGCGAAGATCTTAACCACCTTGGTTCTCACAAGCTCAACAACGTTCTAGGTCAAATCCTTCTTGCCAAACGTATGGGCAAAAAACGAGTGATCGCAGAAACAGGAGCTGGTCAGCACGGTGTTGCGACAGCAGCTGCTGCAGCCAAGTTTGGTATGGCTTGTGATGTCTACATGGGTGCAGAAGATGTGGAGCGTCAACGACTCAATGTCTTCCGCATGGAGATGATGGGAGCGACTGTTCACGCAGTTGAAACGGGGACACGAACTCTTAAGGATGCGGTTGATGCAGCCTTTGGAGCATGGATGAATGACCTTGAAGCCTTCTACGTTTTGGGATCTGCTGTAGGGCCTCATCCTTATCCTACCATCGTTCATGAATTCCAAAAGGTCATCAGTGAAGAATCACGTCGTCAAATCTTGGAAAAAGAAGGACGTTTGCCAGACTACGTCATTGCCTGTGTAGGTGGTGGTTCTAATGCCATCGGTGCTTTTTCACAGTATGTGGCTGATGAAGAAGTCAAATTGGTTGGGGTCGAAGCTGCTGGGCATGGACTTGACACAGACAAGCATGCAGCCACTATGACAAAAGGTAGTGTCGGAATTGTCGATGGTATGAAGACCTATGCAGTCTTTAAGGAAGACGGAGAGCTGGCGCCAGTTTACTCTATCTCAGCTGGTTTGGACTATCCAGGGGTTGGTCCAGAACACGCCTACTTCAAAGATTCTGGCCGCGTAGAATACGTGGCAGCGACAGATGAAGAAGCCGTTCAAGCCTTGCTTTTATTAAGCAAGACAGAAGGAATTATCCCAGCGATTGAAAGTTCGCACGCCATCGCAGAAGCGGTTAAACGTGCACCGAAACTAAGTAAGGATGAGATTATCATCATCAATGTCTCTGGTCGTGGAGACAAGGACGTATCTGCTATTGCAGACTACCTGGAAGCTAAAAAATAAGAGATGGAAAAATTACAGTACTTTCTTTCCCAGAGAGCTTGTGATTGCTGGAAACAAGCAGAGAAAGCTGTAAGGTTGGGTCCATCTGAAACGAGAGAAGAAAACATAATTCTCAAGGGAGTGCCCTTTATCGCACAGCCTGTTACAGGAGTTTTCTGAGACAGGAATGAGAGATAGGAGAAATCCTATAATTGAGGTGGCACCGCGAATTTCGTCCTCACGCAAGTTATTTTGCGTGGGGATTTTTCATACAATCGCCACGGACTAGAAGTAGAACTGAAAGGGAAATTACAATGGAACGAATCATTCATGGAGATGTCTTATCACCAATCTTGGCTTATATGCGCCTAAAGGGGCAACACAAGGTTATCCTAGAGAGTATTCCGAGAGACAAGGAAACCGCTCGTTTTTCTATCCTAGCCTATAATCCTGTTTTTGAGATTCAGTTTGAAAATGGAGTCCTCTATCAAAATGGGCAAGTGATTGATCGGGATCCTTTGGATTTCCTTTATGATGTGACTCATAAGAGCCAGCACCATTCAGACCTCCCTTTTGGTGGGGGAGCTATTGGCTTTGTCGGTTACGATATGATTTCTCTTTATGAAGAAATTTGCCAAATCCCTGAGGATACCATTGGGACGCCAGACATGCATTTCTTTGTCTATGAGAGTTATATGGTCTTTGACCATAAGAAGGAAAAAATCCATGTCATTGAGGATGCTCTATATAGCGATCGCAGTCAAGAGGATTTGGAAAAAGCCTTGAACCAAGTGCTTGAGGAATTACGCATCCCTGCTTCAAATGAATTTGAAGACTTGGATTTATCTCCGCTGGACTTCAAACCGCATATCGCTCCTCATAAGTTTGAGCAAATGGTCGAAACCGCTCGTGACTTGATTCGTAATGGTGATATGTTCCAATGTGTGCTCGGCCAGCGTTTCTCAGCAGAGGTTACTGGAAATCCATTTGACTTCTACAGAAATCTCCGCGTGACTAATCCTTCTAATTACCTCTATTTCTACGACTTTGGGGATTATCAAATTATCGGTGCCAGTCCTGAAAGTTTGGTTTCTGTCAAAAATGGCATCGTGACAACCAATCCGATTGCAGGTACGCGACCAAGAGGGGCTACGGATGAAGAGGACAAGGCCTTGGCGACAGACCTCCTTTCTGATGAGAAGGAAACAGCAGAACATCGGATGTTAGTAGATTTGGGACGTAATGATATCGGTCGCATCTCTGAAACGGCAAGTGTTCAAGTCACCAAGTATATGGAAGTGGAGCTCTTCCGCTATGTTATGCATTTGACCAGCGTGGTGAAAGGGCGTTTGCTTCCAGAACTCACTGCCATGGATGCCTTGAAAGCTACACTTCCAGCTGGAACAGTTTCAGGAGCACCAAAGATTCGGGCCATGAGACGGATCTATGAACTGGAGACGGAAAAACGAGGCGTATACGCAGGAGCAATCGGCTACTTGTCTGCGACGGGTGATATGGATTTCGCTATCGCCATCCGAACAATGATTCTCAAAAATCAAACAGCCTATGTACAGGCTGGGGCAGGGATTGTCTACGACTCCATCGCCCAAAACGAATACCAAGAAACCATTAACAAGGCTAAATCTATGACTAGAATTGGAGAACTAAGACCATGATTTTATTGATTGACAACTATGATTCTTTTACCTATAACTTGGCGCAGTACATTGGGAATTTTGCAGAAGTGCAGGTCTTGAGAAATGATGATCCCAAGCTGTATGAAGAAGCTGAAAAAGCAGATGGTCTGGTCTTTTCTCCTGGTCCTGGTTGGCCAGTTGATGCTGGAAAGATGGAAGACATGATTCGTGACTTTGCAGGCAAGAAGCCAATTCTAGGGATTTGTTTGGGCCACCAAGCCATTGCAGAAGTCTTTGGTGGTAAGCTAGGTTTGGCACCAAAAGTCATGCATGGAAAACAGAGCAATATCAGTTTTGAAGCGCCATCTGTTCTCTATCAAGGCATTGAGGATGGCCGTGCGGTCATGCGTTACCACAGTATTTTGATTGAAGAAATGCCTGAAGACTTTGAAGTGACAGCTCGTTCGACTGATGACCAAGCTATTATGGGAATTCAACACAAATCCCTTCCAATTTATGGTTTCCAGTATCATCCAGAAAGTATCGGAACGCCAGATGGCTTGTATTCTATTCGGAATTTTATCGAGAAGGTTGTAAAGTGAGGAAAATAGGATGAAAGAGATTATTGAAAAATTAGCAAAATTTGAAAATTTATCAGGTGTGGAAATGACGGATGTCATTGAACGTATTGTTACTGGACGTGTAACCGAAGCGCAGATTGCTTCTCTTCTCTTGGCTCTTAAGATGAAGGGGGAAACACCGGAAGAACGCACAGCCATTGCACAAGTCATGAGAGGCCATGCCCAACATATTCCAACTGAGATTCATGACGCTATGGACAACTGTGGTACAGGTGGGGACAAGTCCTTCAGCTTTAACATTTCGACAACTGCAGCCTTTGTCTTGGCTGGTGGCGGCATTCATATGGCCAAGCACGGTAACCGTTCGATTTCTTCTAAATCGGGTTCGGCAGATGTCCTTCAAGCATTAGGCATCAATCTTGACCTTAAACCAGCTGAACTAGGTAAGGTTTTCGATAAAACTGGAATCGTCTTTCTCTTCGCTAAAAATATGCACCCAGCAATGAAATACATCATGCCAGCTCGTTTGGAGTTGGGAATTCCAACGATTATGAACTTGACTGGTCCACTGATTCACCCAATGGCCTTGGAAACACAGTTGCTTGGTATTAGTCGTCCAGAACTGCTAGAAAGTACAGCTCAGGTTTTGAAAAATATGGGTCGCAAACGTGCCATCGTAGTTGCTGGACCAGAAGGCTTGGATGAAGCTGGCTTGAACGGGACAACCAAGATTGCTCTTCTTGAAAATGGCGAAATCACCTTGTCAAGTTTCACTCCAGAAGATTTGGGGATGGAACGCTACGCTATCGAAGATATCCGTGGAGGCAATGCTCAGGAAAATGCAGAAATTTTGCTCAGCGTTCTTCAAAACGAACCAAGTCCATTCTTGGAAACGACAGTTCTAAATGCTGGTCTTGGTTTCTATGCTAATGGTAAGGTAGCTAGTATCAAGGAAGGAGTTGCCCTGGCTCGTCAAGTGATTGCTAGTGGCAAAGCCCTTGAAAAACTCAGACTGTTACAGGAGTACCAAAAATGAGTCAGGAATTTTTAGCACGAATTTTAGAGCAGAAGGCGCGTGAGGTTGAGCAGATGGAGCTGGAGGAAATCCAGCCCTTGCGCCAGACCTATCGCTTGGCAGAATTTTTGAAGAATCACCGGGACCGTTTGCAGGTCATCGCTGAGGTCAAGAAAGCTAGCCCTAGTCTGGGAGATATCAATCTAGATGTGGATATTGTGCAACAGGCCCAGACTTATGAAGAGAATGGCGCAGTGATGATTTCTGTTTTAACAGATGAGGTTTTCTTTAAAGGGCATTTGGATTATCTACGAGAGATTTCTAGTCAGGTACAGATTCCGACACTCAACAAGGACTTTATCATCGATGAAAAGCAAATCATCCGAGCTCGGAATGCAGGGGCGACAGTCATCTTGCTCATCGTGGCAGCCTTGTCAGAAGAACGCCTCAAGGAACTGTATGACTACGCGACAGAGCTTGGTTTGGAAGTCTTGGTGGAGACTCACAATCTTGCTGAACTAGAGGTGGCCCACAGACTGGGTGCTGAGATTATTGGGGTTAACAACCGCAACTTGACCACCTTTACAGTCGATTTGCAGACTAGTGTAGACTTGGCCCAGCACTTTGAGGAAGGTCGCTATTACATTTCTGAATCTGCCATTTTCACAGGGCAGGATGCGATACGTGTTGCACCATACTTTAACGGAATTTTGGTGGGAACGGCTCTTATGCAGGCAGAAGATGTAGCCCAGAGAATCAAGGAGTTGCAGATTGACAAAGGTTAAAATTTGTGGACTGTCGACCAAAGAAGCGGTAGAGACAGCCGTATCAGCAGGGGCCGACTACATCGGTTTTGTCTTCGCTCCTAGTAAAAGACAAGTGACCTTGGAACAGGCTGCTGAGCTGGCAAAGCTCATTTCTGCTAATGTTAAAAAGGTTGGCGTATTTGTTTCACCAAGTCGGGCAGAACTGCTAGAAGCGATTGAAAAGGTTGGCTTGGACTTGGTGCAGGTTCATGGTCAGGTAGCGGATGATTTGTTTGAGGATCTGCCTTGTGCCAGCATTCAGGCGGTGCAGGTGGATGGAGATGGGCATGTGCCCAATTCTCGGGCAGATTATCTACTCTTTGATGCCCCTGTGGCCGGGAGTGGTCAGACTTTTGACTGGGGGCAATTAGATACGACGGGACTAGCTCAGCCCTTCTTTATCGCAGGTGGACTTAATGAAGATAATGTAGTAAAAGCAATTCAACATTTTACTCCCTATGCAGTAGATGTATCAAGTGGAGTGGAGACGGATGGACAAAAAGACCATGAAAAGATTAGAAGATTTATAGAGAGGGTAAAGCATGGCATATCAAGAACCAAATAAAGATGGATTTTACGGAAAATTCGGCGGACGTTTTGTCCCAGAAACATTGATGACAGCAGTTTTGGAGTTGGAGAAGGCCTACCGTGAAAGTCAGGCAGATCCAAGTTTCCAAGAGGAATTAAACCAACTCTTACGTCAGTACGTAGGACGTGAAACTCCTCTTTACTACGCAAAAAACTTGACCCAGCATATCGGTGGAGCTAAGATTTATCTCAAGCGGGAAGACCTCAACCATACAGGGGCCCACAAGATTAACAATGCCTTGGGACAGGTTCTTCTGGCTAAACGTATGGGCAAAAAGAAGATTATCGCTGAAACAGGTGCTGGTCAGCACGGTGTGGCAACTGCAACGGCTGCGGCTCTCTTTAACATGGAATGTACCATTTACATGGGTGAGGAAGATGTCAAACGCCAAGCCCTTAATGTCTTCCGTATGGAGCTTTTGGGAGCCAAAGTTGAGGCAGTGACAGATGGTTCGCGTGTGCTCAAGGACGCAGTCAATGCAGCCCTTCGTTCATGGGTGGCTAATATCGACGATACCCACTATATCCTTGGTTCTGCCTTGGGACCTCATCCATTCCCAGAAATCGTTCGTGATTTCCAAAGTGTGATTGGTCGAGAAGCTAAACAACAGTACCGTGACTTGACAGGTCAAGATTTGCCAGATGCCCTAGTAGCCTGTGTTGGTGGTGGTTCTAATGCTATCGGTCTCTTCCATCCATTTGTAGAAGATGAGTCTGTAGCTATGTATGGGGCTGAAGCAGCAGGACTAGGTGTGGATACGGAGCACCACGCAGCTACCTTGATCAAGGGTCGTCCAGGTGTTCTCCACGGTTCGCTTATGGATGTGCTCCAAGATGCACATGGACAAATCTTAGAAGCCTTTTCTATCTCAGCCGGTTTGGACTATCCTGGTATTGGCCCAGAACATTCTCACTACCACGATATCAAACGTGCCAGCTATGTTCCTGTGACGGACGAGGAAGCCTTGGAAGGATTCCAACTCTTGTCTCGCGTGGAAGGGATTATTCCAGCCTTGGAATCTAGCCATGCCATTGCTTTCGCAGTGAAATTGGCCAAAGAACTTGGTCCAGACAAGTCAATGATTGTCTGCCTATCCGGTCGTGGGGACAAGGATGTAGTTCAAGTCAAAGACCGCTTGGAAGTAGATGCAGCAAAGAAGGGAGAAGCCCATGCCTAAGACTTTAACAGAAAAATTGAACGCTATCAAAGCAGCTGGAAAAGGAATTTTTGTTCCCTATATCATGGCTGGAGACCATGAGAAAGGATTAGATGGTCTTGGTGAAACAATCCACTTTTTAGAAGATTTGGGTGTTTCAGCTATTGAAGTGGGTATTCCCTTTTCAGACCCTGTTGCAGATGGACCTGTGATCGAAGAAGCAGGTTTGCGCAGTCTAGCTCATGGGACTTCTACCCAGGCTTTGGTTGAAACCTTGAAAACCATTCAGACTGAGGTGCCACTGGTCATCATGACCTACTTCAACCCCCTCTTTCAGTATGGTGTTGAGAACTTTGTCAAAGATTTGGCAGATACAGCCGTTAAGGGTTTGATTATCCCAGACCTGCCTCATGAGCATGCCAACTTTGTAGAGCCATTTTTAGCAGATACAGACATGGCCTTGATTCCCCTAGTTAGCTTGACCACAGGCCTTGAACGACAAAAAGAATTGATCAAGGGAGCAGAAGGCTTCGTCTATGCTGTTGCCATCAATGGGGTGACAGGGAAGTCAGGAAATTACCGTGCAGACTTGGACAAGCACCTGGCGCAATTGCATCAAGTAGCTGACATCCCAGTCTTGACAGGATTTGGTGTGTCTAGTCAAGAAGACGTAGAACGCTTCAATGCGGTGTCAGATGGTGTTATCGTCGGTTCGAAAATTGTAAAAGCTCTCCACCAAGGAGAGCCAATTGAGGACTTTATCAAACAAGCAGTAGCTTACCAAAAATAATCACGCAAGCAGCAAGTAAGAGGAAAGGCACAAAAGGAAGTCTTTCCTTTTTCTTTTGCGAAAGAAAGGCTAAAATCCCTGCCACAGAAGCAAACTGGATCAAGATGAGCAACTCTGTCGCGCTAAAGATGAGAGCACAAGAAGCTAGAAAGAGGAAATCTCCTGCGCCCATGCGGATATCAATAAAATGAGCCATGATTCCGAGGACAAGGAAGAAGACCATAACCAGATTCCAGCCACAGAAAGCCATGAGGATTAGGTGAAACGTCAGCCAGACCAGCAAGGGATATTCCTGATGGAGAAGGTCGTAGATGCCTAAGGTCAAGCCAGCAGTGATTAGGATGACTTGACCCAAGGAAATCCAGCCCCATGACCAAGCTAGAAAGAGGATTCCTAAGCCGAGTTCAAAGAGGGCATACCAGAATGGATAGCGAGCCTTGCAGTAGCGACAGCGAAAGCGATTGAAGACCTGCGAAAGGATAGGAATCAAATCTAGCGGACGCAAGCGAGTCTGACAGGAATTGCAGTGGCTAGCTGGTCGAATAATGGATTGCTCAGGAAAACGGTCAATGACCAAACCTAAGAAAGAAGCGAGAATGCTCCCGACAAGAAAAAAATAAAGATCAATCATACTTATCTATTCGTAAAAAATAGGAGAAGTAGTATAATAAAGAAACATTGATAAGATGGTGAGGAAATAGATGACAATTCGTTTTGAAGAAAATGTGAGTACAGAAAACGCTCAGCTCGTATGCCAATGGTCCAACTCCCTTGGCCAAGCTTTTCAAGAACAATGGATGGGACCAATGATTCCTTTTCCCTTAACAATTCAAATCTTGCAAGATTTGGAAGGAATCTTTTCAATCTTTGATGGACAAGAGTTTGTCGGGCTTATCCAGAAAATCAGGCTAGAAGACAGGAATCTTCATATCGGGAGATTTTTTATCAACCCTCAGAAGCAGGGGCAAGGCATAGGTAGCCAAGCTTTAAGGAAGTTTGTTAGTTTGGCCTTTGAAAATGAAGACATAGATACTATTTCTCTAAATGTCTACGAGGCAAATCAAAAAGCTTACAATCTTTACCAAAAAGAAGGATTTGAAATCGTTCAAATGGTTGAAACACCTATACGAAAATACATCATGAAAAAGGGTAGATAGCAGTCACTTGAGTTAGAGTCCCAAGGATATCCAAGGATAAGGAAGTTGCCTTTTAAAATTGGAAACAAAATTTCTATGATTTCTTAGATAGAGGAGATAAACATGTCGAGATGAAGAAAAATACGAATCTTGCTCGCTTCTGTACTTGCCTTAGTTGTTGGTATTACTCTTTATTTTCAGTATCAAAACCACCAAGAACGCTTCCAATTAAAGACTTCCTTTGAAGAAAAGGACACTATAGCCGTCTTAAAACATTTAACGGCGTCAGGAAAATATGCGTCTGACATGCGAAAAGCAGGCTATATTGTTCCTCCCGACGGTGCTATCCGCTTGGATGGAGGAATTGACTCTATAGGGATAAAAGGAGACATCGATTTGAAAATGTTTAATCCTGGCAGGGATGAAGTCTCTGTTTTATTTGAAACAATGGTAAATGAGGAAAAAATAAATGTCTACTATATTTTAGATCATCAATTAACCCTAAAACGTAGATACTATTCTTATATTAGTAATCAAAATAAAGAAAGTGTGACCATATCCCAAGCCGAATAAGAACGCCTGTTAACGATTGTTCGAAAAGAGTTGAAAGCTTTTCTAGATGAGATGTATCAGACTTTGTATGGTTGAGCTTACTAGTAAGAAATTGATGCGAGACTCTGTTCAGGATGTCAACGATGATGAGAAAGGAGGGACAAAATGTTTACAGAATTGCTCTTTATTGTCTCTTTTGTGTTACTTTTACGTTTTTTTAAAAGTAGGCGCTCACGAATGTTTATAGGAGCCTTGTATGGTTTGCTACTAGTTTGGTTTGTCTTTTCAGTTTTGAACTATGGCAAATACACTCTTCAACCAGGTCAATCGGTCAGCTTGAGAGTAAATCCCAGAACACAAGATTTGGAATACTATTCACTCTTCATCTTGAAGAAAAATGACTCAAGCAGAATTAAATTAATTGGCTCTAGTGTTTGGAGTGAAAGAAACGGCGATGTTTACTATGGAGTAGAGGAACAAAAAATTATAAAAAGCCATGGTTTGGACGGGAAAGATGAAGAACTTCCAAACAAGCAAGCAGATATTTATTTAGTAAAAGATGGAGTTGTTGTAAGTTTTCAAGGTGAAAAAGTCTTTGATGCCACCGATAACAAGCCCTACACGATAACCATTACCAACGTAGACAACCAACCAGCCCAATTTGAGGCTCAGATGGTGGATAAATAAGCCAGTCTAGTAGTGTGTAACCTTTTCAATTTTCTTTCTTTAAAAAGGGAGCTATTATTTTAAACAAGCAAAAAAGCCTTGATTCCAAGGTTTTTTCCTACTGACAATTCCTTTTAGCGAAAATTGGGAAACGTGTTTAGAATTCGGTGTACATAAAAAGAGGACATTTGTGGTCCTCTTTTTAACTACTATAGATGAAAAGGTCAGCTAACTTTTAGCCTTATTTTTCGTCTTTGTGAAGCATGTTTTTAACACCTTCAATAGCGCCTTCGACTGCGTCTTTAGCATCTTCGGCAACTTCTTTTACTTTAGAAACAACTTTTTCAGCTGTTCCTTCTTTTTCCATTTTTTCATCGCCGATCATTTTGCCGACACCTTCTTTAATGGAACCTTTTGCTTGATTTAATTTTTCTTCTGTTGACATGATTCTGCCTCCTTTAAATTGATTGATTTAGACTAGATGAATTAGTGTACGCGAGCATTTTCCTTTGTTTCGCCTTTAACGGCTTCAACACCTTCGCCTACTTTTTCTTGAACAGCAGCAACACCTGAACCGATACCAGATTTCACTTTTTCAAATTGTTCTGAAGCAAATTCTCCTGTTGAAGAAGCCACATCAGTTACTCGGTCTTGGAGGCTAACTGAATCTGCTTCATGCTGTTCCTTCGTTTTGATATCAACAACATTCACATTGACTTCAACCACTTCTAGATCAGTCATTTTTGTAACTTGTGATACGACAACATCTTTGATTTCTTTGTACAAAGCAGGGACATTCTTTTGGTACTCAACAACAATGTTCAAGTCAACTGCAACTTGCTCTTTCCCAACTTCAACATTGACACCATGAGTGACATTATCTGTATTGATAATTTTTTCTGTTAGATTAGAGAAGAATCCTCCATCCACATCCAAAAGTCCAGGTACTTTTTCAAGTGAAAGACCAATGATTTTTTGGATTACTTTATCCTCATAAGTGAGTTCCCCTTTAACATCTTGAGAAACAACAGCGACATCTTTTTTTTCTACATTTTTATCTACGTTTGACATACGAGACTCCTTTATTTATTTAAATATTTTTCCTTAACATAGTATCCTGCAAATGCTCCTAGGGCTCCACAAATTAGTACAAAGAGTGTTTTGAAAAAGCCAAAGGATAAGATAAAGCAAGCGAGAATGACACCTACTAGACCTGCAATAATTGGATACTGATATTTTTTAAACCATTCCATTTTTTACTTCCTTACTTTACACGACTAACAGTCTTTTTGGTCGTTTTTGGAGGTTCAAATTCTTTCACTTTAACTTCAAGTTTTACCTCACGTTCAATACCAAAGAACTGCTTTAATCCATGAGTTATTTCATTCTGGATGACAAGACATCGATTTGAGATGTTGTCCGAAGGAAGAATTTTGCCCTCAACATAAACGAAACATTTATTTTTGCGGCTATTTACATGGACTGTTGGTTCTTTGATCAACTGATGATCAATGACCAAACATCGAACAAAGCCTTCGATAGCTGAATTTTTTAGTTTTAATGTATCTTCTTGAGTCTCTAATTGAATCTCTAAATACTGTTTAGGATAGAAGAGTATTACTAACATTGAAATTAACACTAAAACAGATAGGACAAGTGTCCCCCAAAAGACATATCTAGCAATCAGAAATTCAGCGTAGAGTTCTCTCCAACTGAATAAGTGGATATCTAAATCACTGACCTGATGATAATCTATGAGAATAGGAAGGAAAATAGCCAAGATTAAAATACAGAAAATAAGTAACAATATTTTCTTTGATTTTGACATATTAAATCCTTTCAAATGAAAAGCTTTAAACCATAATTTTACCCGTCTAAAGTATTCAAAATTATGGCTTATCA
Source organism: Streptococcus oralis subsp. oralis (assembly GCF_002096455.1). Classification (GTDB taxonomy): domain Bacteria; phylum Bacillota; class Bacilli; order Lactobacillales; family Streptococcaceae; genus Streptococcus; species Streptococcus oralis_CY. The sequence continues at coordinate 40,930 of NZ_NCUL01000004.1, forward strand.
CTTTTAATGTTCTATTAGGTAATGCTTATTTTTTACCAAATAGAAATGAAACGACTGCAACAACAATCACTGCACCTACGATTGACGGAATAATAGCCATTCCAGCCAATGAAGGTCCCCAGCTTCCTAGAAGTGATTGCCCTACAGACGAACCGATAAGACCTGCAAAGATATTTGCAATCAATCCCATTGAACCACCTTTTTTAGTGATTGCACCTGCGATGAGACCAATAAGACCTCCTACAATAATGGACCACAACATAGTGTATCCTCCTTTTCTATTTCTAAATCAAAGAATCAATTTCAGAAAACCAATTTCTTTGATTGAATTAATTATATAATATTTAAATATGGAAGGGTAATAATTTGTCTCAAACTACGTATTATAAAAACACACCACAGGTACAAATAAATAAGAAAATCTTGATGCTACTGGGTTTCTAAGGGATTAGACTAGTCTTTTGATGACAAGCAAAAGTCGTTGTAAGAGGATAAATGCACTCTATATGGTATAATTGCATGAAGATTGATAGGCAATCGTTTAGTTTATTATAAAGAGAGAAAAGCTATTCATGAGAGATTTATTATCGAAAAAAAGTCACAGACAATTAGAATTATTAGAATTACTGTTTGAAAACAAGCGCTGGTTTCATATTTCAGAACTAGCAGAGTTACTAAATTGTACAGAACGTGCAGTCAAAGATGATCTATCCCATGTTAGATCTGCTTTTCCTGACTTGATTTTTCATTCTTCTACTAATGGTATACGCATTATTAATACCGATGATAGTGATATTGAGATGGTCTATCATCATTTTTTTAAGCATTCAACCCACTTTTCAATTTTAGAATTTGTCTTCTTTAATGAAGGATGTGATACTGATAGTATTTGCAAAGAGTTTTATATCAGTTCTTCCTCTCTTTATCGTATCATCCGTCACATTAATAAAATTATTAAGAAACAATATCGTTTTGAAATTAGCCTCAATCCAGTTCGAATCACTGGAAATGAGATTGATATCCGTTACTTTTTTGCCCAGTATTTTTCAGAGAAATATTATTTCCTTGAATGGCCCTTTGAAGATTTTTCTCAAGAACCCTTGTCTCAATTATTGGAATTAGTCTATAAAGCAACTTCTTTCCCGATGAATTTATCAACTCACAGAATGTTAAAATTACTTCTGGTTACAAATTTATATCGCATAAAGTTTGGTCATTTCATGGAAGTTGAGAAAGATTCTTTTAACAATCAATTGTTGGAATTTCTAATGCAAGAAGATGAAATGGAAGATATTATCAAAAAATTTGAAATAGAATACAATATCTCTTTAACGAAAGAAGTAATAGGGCAATTGTTTGTATCTTATTTTCAAAAAATGTTTTTCATAGACGAAAAAGTATTTCTGAAGTCTACAATGACGGACAGTTATGTAAAGAAATCATATCATTTGTTGGGAGAGTTAGTTGATCAGGTATCAAGAGAGTATAATATTAAAGTAGACAATAAGGACAATCTTATTTGGCATCTGCATAATACGGCACATCTTCATCGCCAGGAATTATCGACAGAGTTTATCCTATTTGATCAAAAAGGCAATACAATCAAGAACTTTCAAAATATTTTTCCTCGATTTGTTTCAAAGGTGAAGGAAGGAATGGAACATTATCTAGAGGCTTTGGATATGGATTGTAATTCAATGAAGGTCAATCATTTGACCTATACTTTTATCACCCATAGCAAACACTTAGTTCTAAATCTTTTACAAAATCAACCTAAATTAAAGGTTTTAGTCATGAGCAATTTTGATCAGTATCATGCAAAATCCGTTGCAGAGACACTTTCTTATTATTGCAGCAACAATTTTGAACTGGAAGTTTGGACTGAATTAGAATTATCAAAGGAATCTTTAGAAGAATCGCCTTATGATATCATCATTTCTAATTTTATTATTCCACCTATTGAAAATAAGAGACTGATCTATTCCAATAATGTCAATACAGTCGCTCTCATCTCTTTGCTTAACGCAATGATGTTTATTCGATTAGATTAGTGAGTGAAAGAAGACTCCATCCATCTCTAGGGTAGATTTCCTATAGATAGGTGGAGTCTTTTTGAATATTAAAAAAGCTTCATATGATTTATCATCAGAATTGAAAAATACTCATTAAATAGAATCATATGAAACAGTTCATTTTTATCATTAGCAGAGTTACTAGTTCCATTCATTTGTATGCTAGTCAATGACGAAGAGGTCCTCATTACTTGTAACCTCGGTGACATAGTATGCTAGGCATGACAAACCTTGCTGAAGTTTGGTTAGCCTTTTTTCGGAACACTTATTCATTGCCAAGTGACGAATTGATTTTTTGTAGTAATATATGACATTGTGTTTTCCTTTTTATTTTTTAAAGCTGAGGACTGTTTTTCCACGTGAGCGACCATTAGCGACTTTGTCTAAGGCGCTATTTACCTCTTCAAATGGATAAACTGTATCGATAGAGGGTTTGATTTCTAATTTACTAAAGAGGTCAGCTACCTCTTGTAATTGAGCGCCATTGCTTTCTACAAAGATAAAATGATAGTGGACATTATATTTTTCCGCCATTTTATCAAATTTGCGACCTGCTAAGCCAAGAATAATCTGTTTCCATTTTGGTAGATTCATGCGTTTGGCAAAGGCACCGTTTGGCAAGGCACGAAGTGAAACAAGATGACCACCTTTTTTCATGATAGACATTTGTTTTTCAGTTTCAGCTCCACCGAGAGTATCGAGGACATAATCCACCTGACTAATAGTTTTTGTATAATCCTCTGTTTTGTAATCGATAAATCTATCTGCTCCTAGTTTCAACACACGCTCAGCACTATCTCCAGAACCGTTGGTGATGACTTTCAAACCTTTGGCCTTGGCAATCGGAATGGCCATTCCACCGACACCTCCAGTACCACCAGAAATAAAGATCGTTTTCCCAGCTTGAGTGCCCATGAGGTCAAGAGCCTGCATGATAGTCAAGGCAGTAAGCGGAACAGCAGCAGCTTCCTCGTCTGATAGATAGTCTGGAACCTTGGCTAAGGCTTGGCTATCGACAGCTAGGTATTCTGCAAAGGCGCCGATATGATCAAGTGGCAGACGGCCAAAGACACGGTCTCCTATCTGAAAGTTGTCAACTTGCTTGCCAATGCTTTCAACGATCCCACCGACCTCGTTACCTGCAGTTTGAGGAAGTTTGTAAGGAACAATCATCTTGACCTCACCACGAGAGATCATGTTATCGAGAGGATTAACCCCGGCTGCGGTGACTTTCACCAAGACTTGTTTGTCTGTAATACTTGGTTTAGCGATTTCTGTGATGTTCAGTGTGATATTGTTTTTGTTATAAGTAGTGTGTTGTGCGGCTTTCATGTGATTTCTCTTTTCTTTTTCTATATGATTTTATACCTGTATCTGATACAAGTATATGTTATTTCCAGTAAAAACTGACTTGTTATCAAATCAGTTTCGGACTTGTTTAGCTTGTTTATATAGATTGTCAATGACATCTTCTAAAGTTTGATTTGCTAATTCCTTCTCTAATTGAGATTCGGCACTAGCGAAAAGCGGTGAAACTGCTCCTTGGATATGTTTTCCAACAGGGCAATCAGGATTGCTATTTTGATGAACAGGGAATAAACTAATGTGATTGATTTCTTGAGTAGCATAGTAGATCTCTAGTAAAGTCATTTTCTTTGGAGACTTACTGAGTTGATAACCTGTTTTTCCTTGCTGGGAATGAATCAAATCTGCATTTTTCAATAAGGCAATCACTTTTCGAATGTAACTAGCGTTAGTCCCAACACTAATAGCTAGTGCTTGAGAACTTAAGGTTTCCTTGCTTTCACTAATCATTGTTAAGATATGCAAAGCAACTGAGAATTTTGTATCCATATGAATCCCTCTCTTAATAAACTTGTATCAGATACAAGAACAAGTATAACATAAATTAAAAGAAAAGCAAGTCTTTTGTTTTAAATTTTAAAAAATTTTGAGTGCAATCAGATTAGAGCTGTCTGGGAAGGGTGTTCATAAAATTATACCGTTGATATCCATTAGTTGACCAAAAGTAGAACAGATACACAAAAAAGCCTAGTAAATCAAGGCTTTTTCCTGTTGTATTTAGATGCCCCCTACAGGGATTTGGAAAGGACTTTCATATTGAGAGCAATTAAAAATATTGAAATATAAGTGATTTTAGGTATTTTCAATGTCATGATTTAAAAATGGGACAAAAGTGGGGCAAAAACCATACAGATTCTAAACTGTATGGTTCTTTTTTTATCTAACCAAGAAAGGTTAAAACTTATTAAAACAAATGCAATCAACTGTTGAAAACTTTTTAGTCCGTGTAATATAAAAACAAGTAAAAAGTTGAACTATAGGGAATATTGTGTCATAATAGGCAATAGATGAATAATTAATAGATTGGAAATAATGCTTTCTTACCTTAACAAGTTGAATTGGTTATACATTTTTTCGTCGCAATTGTGTCTATCTCTCGAGTTTAGCTAGTTTTTATAAGCTCTGGTTTCTAATCAATATAACAAATTTTAGAAGTGCATAAGACAAGATGGTGACATTACTACAGTCATTTCTAGTCACCATATGTTGCTGGCACAGGCTGTTTGTAGTGTTGGCTATTTACTAGTCAGTTTAATCGGAGTGTTTAATTTTTATTGTTGAAAGGTTTTTATATGGCGAAAATTCTATCTTTAGGTCTGACAGGTAAGAAATTACTTGCTCAGGGGTTCTTGTTTGTTCTGCTAGGTCTCATCTTGATGGTCACGGGGACTTGGTTGCCAGTAAAGGTTATTCGACTGGTTCTGTTTTTAGCTTGGATAGCAACGGTCTTAGATTTAGTATTACGTATTTTCAAAAAAAGTCAGTCAACGGACACCTTGGGAGTTGCACTGGTTAAATTGTTAGTGCTGGGATATTTGCTTGGCTCCAATCTTGCGACGGATGTGCCGATTTATATTTTGGCTCTTGTGATTGGAGTTTATCAGATTTTTCATGCTAGTATTAACCTTGTCACCTATGTTCTCTACCGCAAAAACAAAATTCGACCTCGTTTTCGTCTCTTACTAGATGGACTCGTACTAGTTTTTCTTGGTGGGACTAGTCTTTTGTCCTCTACAGGAAATTCTGTCTTTCAACTCTTTGTATTAGGGGCTTATTTTTTCCTTTATGGTGTGTCCAATATCCGTGATGGTTTCTTGTTTGAGGAGGAAATTGGGAAAAACCATCTCAAACGTCGTGTAAGAATGAGCTTACCTATTGTCCTAGCCGCTCTCATCCCTGCAAGAACTTTAGCAAAAATCAACAAATTCATGCAGGAAAATGCTGATGAGAGAGAGGATATCCATCTTGGAATGGTGAAGTCTGGTAAGACAGCGGAGCTTGAAATTTTTATTCATACAGCTGAGACCTCTCTGTTTTCGGCAATTGGTCATGTGGATATCTGCTATCAAGGCCGTGTTATTTCTTATGGTAACTATGATCCGTCTTCTGAGACCTTATTTGGCATGGTAGGAGATGGTGTCTTATATTTCTGTGATCGTGACAAGTACATTGACCTATGTAAACGTGAGAGTCAAAAAACGCTTTTTGGTTATGGGATAGATTTGACGCCTGAAATGGAAAAAGCAGTTCAGAAAAAGTTGGCTGAATTGAAACAACTGACGATTCCATGGGAGCCAAGTGCAGATAAAATCATGACAGGTGATGGTAAGGAAGACTACACCTACGCTTATAAAATCAGACATGAGACAGATGGGGAACTTTATAAATTTATCAAATCTAAGTTTAAATCCTACTTTGTCTTATCTACAAACTGTGTGCTCTTGGCTGATACCATAGTCGGTCAGGCTGGCACCGATATCCTCTCACCCAAAGGATTTATCGCTCCAGGAACTTACCAAGCCTACCTTAATCGAGAGTTTGAAAAACCAAATAGTATAGTCGTATCTAAACATGTTTATTAAGGAGAATTTATGAACTTAGTAAAAAAATACACCCCGTTAATACTTTTTATAGGGCTGGTTGCTCTTGTAATTCTGAATGCATCGAGCTTTATATCAGGAGCAATCTCTCTCTTTGATGTAATATCAACCTTGATTTATGGTGCTGTTATTGCTTTTGTGCTTAATGTTCCTATGAAAAAAATTGAACAGTACTTAGTTAAATTGAAGGTAAAGGCAGAGTTGCGTCGTCCGATTGCCATGGTACTTGTTTTCCTAGCTCTTATCTTAATCGTGATTGCTCTTTTGGTTTTGGTGCTGCCAACCCTAGCCCAGACTATTAGTCAGCTGGGAACAGTCCTTTCAACAGTCCTTACTCAACTTGGGAAATTGCTAGGCAGCTCGGAATTTGTAACCAAAGACATGTTGTCAACTATCGTATCAGGCATACAGGGACAATCTAGTTCTATTAGCCAAGCTTTGATAGGTTTTTTATCAGGTCTGACTAGTAATATCGGCAATATTTTTTCAAGTTTGATGAATGCCTTTTTGATTATAGTCTTCACCTTTTTATTTTTATCCAGTAAGGAACATTTGGCAGCGATGACGAGTCGACTTCTAAAAGTTTTTCTTCCAGAGAAGGTGGTGATAAAGTTGACTTACATTGGACAAGTAGCACTAGAGACTTATGACCAATTTTTGATGAGTCAGCTGATTGAAGCAGTTATCATAGGAGTTATGATAGCGGTTGGTTACAGCGTGTTTGGGATACCCTATGGAGTAATGACAGGTATCTTTGCAGGAGTGCTATCGTTCATTCCTTATGTAGGGCCTATGATTGCTTGTGTTGTGGGAGCGATTTTTATCTTCACAGTGAGTCCTACTCAAGCCTTACTTTCTCTTCTTCTATATCAAGTTATACAGCTGATTGAAGGAAACCTTATTTATCCTAGAGTTGTAGGTCAGTCTATTGGTTTGCCAGCTATTTTCACGCTTGCGGCTGCTAGTATTGGAGGGAATCTTTTCGGACTACTTGGAATGATATTCTTTACCCCCGTATTTGCTGTTATCTATCGACTGGTTAAAGAATTTGTCGTTGCAAAGGAAAATCAGCTAGATTAAGAAAAACTAAATTTAATAAGATATACTGAGAAGAGAGTGAGAGATTCTCTTCTCTTTTATTTTTAAATACTTTTCTACAAAAAGCTATTAGACGTTAAAAAAAGCCTTGGTTTCAAGGCTTATTTCTGTTGATTTAGATGTGCCCCCTGCAGGGCTCGAACCTGCGCCCCATAGCTTAAGAGTCTACTGCTCTACCAACTGAGCTAAGGAGGCAAATAAAAAGCTGAGAATGTAACTTCCCAGCTTTTTTAATATGCCCAAAATGGCAGCTAGATTATTTACGAAAGGCATCAAGGATATAGGTGAAACCAACAATTAAAAATGCAAAGGCAACGACATAAACGACAAAGACACTTGTAGCTACTGGATTGAACAAAATCACTAGACCTAGTAAAAATGCAAGCAACGCTATCCACATGATATGGTTGCCAATAATAGGGAAAATCAATCCCAGACGATTGCCTTTAAAGAAAGCTATAATGGCTTCTACAATTAACCAAATTCCTAAAATAGTTGGAATGACAACTGGCAGCGTCACAAAGCCATAGGCAACGAGGTAAAGAGCTAAGAGAAGATTAACAATCCCTTGGAAAAGATGAGCTGGTGAGCGAAGCTCTTTTGGTGCAGAGAAATAGCCTAAAATAGCTGCTATAGAAGAAACCAGTAAACCAAATGCAATCCACCAGCTGTAAGCAACAAGATTAGCTACTGGGTTTGTAAATAGGAAAAGTCCTAAAAGGACAAAAACAACTCCTGCAAGGAATAGCAGTAAACGATTAGAAAATTTCATTTCAATACCCCCTATATAGTATATTTTGTTAATAAAACTATTATACTTATTTTTATAGAAAATGTCAATAAACAAAATGGAAAATTTGGAAGTTTCAGTCTGATTTATGAAAAGAAAATCAGTTTTTATTATTTTGAAAATAAAAAGAGAAGATAAAATTTGTCTTCTCTACATGAAAATATTGTATGGCATCAAAGCAAAAGTAACTGGCTTTACACTATTTGTAAAGATGTAATTTGATTCAAAAAGAAAAGATAGATTTAAAATGTGGGACAAATGATGGGGTAAATCAGTTATAGACAAGCAAAAAAAGCCTTGATTTACAAGGCTTTTTCCTGTTGTATTTAGATGCCCCCTACAGGGATCGAACCTGTGACCCACGGATTAAGAGTCCGCTGCTCTGCCAGCTGAGCTAAGGAGGCAAAGAAAAAAGCTGTATTGGTGCCGAAACTTCACGGTTTGTATTGAACCCGCGCAATTAAGCAGGTGGGCAACTCGCTCTAACTGAAGCTGTTTCCGTGTGAGACGGCCTACATGCTGTTAGAAGACTTTTGTTTCCCTAATAATACAAAAAATAGTCGGTCAACACTTAAGTGTGAAGTCGTACACCACAGCGTTTCTATGTTTATATGATACCACTTTTTCAAAAAAAATCAAGAGGAAAATTTATTTTTTTGAAAAGGATTTCACAAGTCTCGTAATTTATCAATGGTTTCCTTGCGTTGCGCTAAAGCCCGTTCGTACTTGCCAGTATCTTCCGGAGTGAAGTAGTGCTGGTCTTTGATTTTTTCTGGCAAATAGTCTTGTTTGACCCAGTGTCCAGGATAGCTATGGGGGTAGAGATAGTTTTGGGCATTGCCCAATTCCTTGCTACCGCTATAATGTCCATCACGTAGATGTCGTGGAATGGGCAAATGTCCTGATGTTTTGAGATCAGCAAGAGCCTTGTCTATAGCCACATAGGCTGAGTTGGACTTGGGTGAAAGAGCCAGATCAATGACGACATTAGCAATGAGAATGCGGGCTTCTGGGAAGCCAATCCTTTGTGCAGCATCTAGAGCAGTTACGGTATGGATCTGGGCTTCAGGATTGGCCAAACCAATATCTTCATAAGCAATCACAGTCAAGCGACGAGCTAGACTAGGCAGATCTCCAGCTTCAATCAAGCGGGCTGCGTAGTGGAGACTGGCATCCACATCCGAGCCGCGGATGGATTTTTGCAGGGCTGAGAGGATATCGTAGTGACCGTCCCCATCCTTGTCCATAGTAATATAGCTCCGCTGGAGGCTGTTTTCTATGATATCCAGAGTGATATGGCGGATGCCCTTGTCATTTTCAGGGGTAGAGAGAGCTGCCAAATCCAGTGAGTTGAAGGCAGAGCGAAGGTCTCCGTTTGTAGAGGTAGCAATAAAATCCAGCGCATCTTCATCTAGTTCTACTGGAAAATCAAAACCACGCTCAGGGTTACTTAGAGCTATCTGCAGGGCCTCCTTGACGTCTTGGTTAGACAGAGGTTCCAACTCAAAAATCTGAACACGGCTACGGATGGCAGGAGTGACAGAAAAGAAGGGATTTTCAGTCGTTGCGCCAATCATGATAACCAGACCACTTTCCAAAAGTGGCAGAAGAAAGTCTTGCTTGGTCTTATCAAGACGATGAATCTCGTCCAGTAACAGAACTAATCCTCCAGAGAATTTAGCCTCTTCAGCGATTTCTTGGAGTCGCTTTTTACTATCCACTGTCGCATTAAAGGTCCGAAAGGCATATTTGGTCGTTCCAGCGATGGCAGAGGCTATACTGGTCTTTCCGATACCCGGAGGTCCGTAGAGAATCATGGAGGACAGGCGGTTGGCTTCCACCATGCGACGGATAATTTTTCCTGGTCCGACCAGATGTTCCTGACCGATGACCTGGTCAATGGTTTTAGGGCGCATGCGAAGTGCGAGATTGTCCGGCATAGCAGTCCTTTCTAACATGGATTTTCTGATACTAATGTGGTAAGATGGTAGTATCTATTTTAGCATATTTCCGAGTATTCGGGGCGATTTAAGAGTCGCATAGAAAGAGGACAAAATGGCAACATACGGATTTTTAGATGTTTTAGAGGAAGAATTGGACAAGAACTTCCCTTTTGACTTTGAGATTAGCTGGGACAAGCGCAATCATGCGGTTGAAGTGAGTTTTTTGCTAGAAGCACAAAATGCTACGGGAGTGGAGATGCTGGATGAGGATGGAGAGGTCTCATCAGACGACATTCTTTTTGAAGAAGCGGTACTCTTTTACAATCCTGCCAAGTCAACAGTCAATGCGGACGATTATCTGACTGTCATTCCTTACTTACCTAAAAAAGGATTCTCTCGTGAATTTTTAGCCTATTTTTCCCTATTCCTCAAAGACACTGCAGAGGTTGGGCTGGATGCGCTCATGGACTTTTTGGAAGACCCAGAAGCAGAGGAGTTTGTCATGGAATGGAACCAAGAAGTCTTTGAAGAAGGAAAAGTCGGCTTGGAAGAAGGAGAATTTTATCCTTATCCGAGATATTAGAGACTAGGGGAGAAAGTATATGAAGAAAATAGGCTTGTCTTTTATTTCTGGTATGTCCTTTGTTTTTTTGATGCTGGGATTTGTTTTTGGGACGATTGCCTTTAAAGAGCTAGGTTTCTCGTTAGTCTTTGTTCCAGGCTATCTATTTACTTTTCTCAGCATTTATCTGATATTTATCCTTCATGAGCTAGGTCATGCATTTTGCGGTTACCTGACAGGCTATCGCCTGGTGGCTTTTGGATTAGGAAATTTTCTTTTGACCAAAAAGTCAGGCAAGTTTCATCTTAGTCGAACAGCTGTTCTGAAAAATGTTGGCGCTCAGTATATTGGATTAAAAGAAGATGAAAGCGATCAAAGAATCATCCTGATGCTTTCAGGAGGCTTGATGGTTCATCTTGGCTTGATTTTATTGGCGCTATTGTATGGAATTTTGACAGCTAACTGGTATTTTGCAGCTACTTGGATTTGTCTAAATCTATCTTTTCTTCTCATCAATGCTAAGCCAGTTGGGATTACCGATGGAGCGAAAATCTGGGAATTGCTACAACATCCTGGAAATACGAAATACGCCTACTCGGTGTTGAGGCATTCTGTCCAGACCTTGCTAGCTCCTCAAGAATATGATTTGAAAGACTTTATCATGCCTGTTGCTGAGGATGCGAGAGGGAGTTTTGCAGAAAGTGTTCAGACTCTTCGGGGCTTGGTCTTCATATTGGATGATAATATAGAGCTTGCAAAGCAACAGTTTCAGTCTTTGCTAGAGAAAACAGATAATTCAATGTCTAAAACGATTTCTCAATTATACCTTCTTCACATTGCCTTGCTAGAAGGAGATCATGAAAAAGCGGAGGAGTATGCAAGTAATCGAGGAGTTAAATCCTTTTTGTCTCTAAAAATGGCAGACATGCAGATCATTCAAGCCTGGTATCATTTTAAGGTAAGGAAAGACATGGCTCAAACTCGCAAGGCTATAAAGATTGCCAGACAGAAAATGAATAGCAGTAGAATGTTGCGAGATGAGAAACGCTACTATGAAAACTGGTTAGAGGAGCTGGAGAAGACATTAGCCGAAGGAGTTTGATATGGAAATAGAAATTTCTGATTTTACAGGTTGCAAAATTGCCCTCTTTTGTGGTGATAAGCTCTTAACTATCTTACGTGATGACAAATCAAACATTCCATACCCTAATACCTGGGAATTGCCAGGTGGCGGACGAGAGGGTGATGAGAGTCCTTTTGAGTGCGCGGCGCGTGAAGTTTATGAAGAACTAGGCATTCATCTGACTGAGGATTGTCTGCTTTGGAGTAAGGTGTACCCAAGTATGCTTTTTGAGGGGAAGGAATCCGTCTTTCTAGTTGGTAAGTTAAGGCAGGAACAGTTTGATAGTATTGTCTTTGGCGATGAGGGACAGGGATATAGACTGATGAGCATTGAGGAGTTTCTTGGCTCAGATAGGGTTGTATCCCAGTTGCAGGATAGGGTGAGGGATTATTTGGAGAGAGACTATGATTAGACTTGAACGAGCAGGAGCAGAGGATTTAGAAACCGTAATTGCAATTCAAAGGGCTAGCTTTAAGGCAGTCTATGAGAAATACCAAGACGAATACGATCCTTATCTGGAGGACCGTGAACGAATTAAGTGGAAACTAGTCGAGCGTCCCAATAGCTATTACTACTTTGTAAAAAAAGATGAAGAAAACATCGGATTTTTACGAGTTCAGACCAATGACGAGTTAACGAAAGCTTGGTTGGGGACCGCAGCGGTTTTGCCCCAGTATCAAGGAAAAGGTTATGGTTCTGAGGGATTGAGATTACTGGAAAAGGAATTTCCAACGATTAAACAGTGGGACTTGTGTACGGTATTACAGGATGCGGTCATGGTCGCCTTTTATGAGAAAAATGGCTACCGTCAAACCCATATCGAGCCTGAAAAAGAAGGTATGGATATGGTTTACATGAAAAAATGGATTGACAAATAGAAAGGATGGTTCGGTTACATTTCTAAACTGAACCCGCCCTAAACACTGTGCCAAAAGGATAAACGTCTCTTAGACACAAGCGTCTTCGGAGAGTTTCCTATTTTGGCTTTGTGTTTTACGGGCTTGGTATCTTAATTATGGAAACATGGCAAGAGTTAAAAGTTACAGTGAAGCGTGAGGGGGAGGAGCTGGTCTCCAATCTCTTGATTGAGCTGGGGGCGCAAGGTGTTGCGATCGAAGACAGTATGGACTATGTGGGGAATGTGGATCGCTTCGGTGAGATTTTCCCAGAGGTCAAGCAACAAGAAGAAATCGTAGTGACCGCCTACTATCCAGATACGGTTGATGTGGCAGTGGTTGAGGCGAACTTGCAGGCTCGTCTAGCAGAATTGACAGACTTTATGGATTTGGGTGAGGTCAAGATGGGGACGACTGCCTTGGCTGAGGAAGACTGGGCAGACAACTGGAAGAAATATTATGAACCAGCTCGCATCACTCATGACTTGACCATTGTGCCGTCCTGGACGGACTACGAGGCGACTGCTGGAGAAAAGATTATCAAGCTGGATCCAGGCATGGCTTTTGGGACTGGAACGCATCCAACGACCAAGATGAGCCTTTTCGCCTTGGAGCAGGTTCTTCGTGGTGGGGAAACGGTGCTGGATGTAGGAACTGGTTCAGGTGTCCTTTCTATTGCTAGCTCGCTTCTTGGTGCCAAAGAAATCTTCGCCTATGACCTGGATGATGTGGCTGTTCGTGTGGCTCAGGAAAATATTGAGCTCAACCCTGGTATGGAAAATATCCATGTTGCTGCTGGAGATTTGCTTAAGGGTGTAGAAATTGAGGCAGATGTCATCGTGGCTAATATCTTGGCGGATATTCTCATCCATCTGACAGAGGATGCTTATCGTTTGGTCAAGGGCGAAGGCTACCTGATCATGAGTGGGATTATCAAGGACAAGTGGGACATGGTGCGCGAGTCGGCTGAGTCAGCTGGATTTTTCCTTGAAACCCACATGATTCAAGGGGAATGGAATGCCTGTGTCTTTAAGAAAACCAAGGATATTTCAGGTGTGATTGGAGGCTAGCATGCAGCAGTATTTTGTCAAAGGCAGTGCAATCTCTCCTGTCACTATTGAGGACAAGGAAACCAGCAAGCATATGTTTCAGGTCATGCGCTTGAAAGAAGATGATGAGGTGACCTTGGTCTTTGATGATGGCGTCAAGCGCTTGGCGCGCGTGCTTGATGTGGAAGCACGTCAGTTTGAATTGGTTGAAGAATTAGCTGACAATGTGGAACTGCCAATCCAAGTGACCATCGCATCTGGCTTTCCCAAGGGAGACAAGCTGGAGTTTATTACTCAGAAAGTAACCGAGCTCGGAGCTAGTCAAATCTGGGCCTTCCCTGCCGACTGGTCAGTTGCCAAGTGGGATGGTAAGAAATTGGGCAAGAAAGCCGAAAAACTAGAAAAAATTGCCCTTGGAGCAGCAGAACAAAGCAAGCGGAATCTGGTCCCAAGTATCCAACTTTTTGAGAAAAAAGCAGACTTTCTAGCCCAGCTGGACCAGTTTGACTCTATTGTAGTGGCCTATGAAGAATCAGCAAAAGAGGGAGAAGCCGCTGCGCTCTTACAAGCAGTCACTGGTCTTGAAAAAGGAGCCAAATTGCTCTTTATCTTTGGCCCAGAAGGCGGTCTCTCACCAGCAGAAATTGAAAGTTTTGAATCTAAAGGAGCTGTTCTTGCAGGACTTGGCCCTCGCATCTTGCGAGCAGAAACAGCACCACTTTACGCCTTATCAGCCCTTAGTGTTTTAGTAGAATTAGAGAAATAAGAGGAAGAAAATGGAACAAAAACACCGTTCAGAATTTCCAGAAAAGGAACTTTGGGATTTAACCGCCCTATACCAAGACCGTGAGGACTTCTTGCGAGCAATCGAAAAGACTCGCGAAGATATCAACCAATTTAGCCGTGACTACAAGGGAAATCTTCACACTTTTGAAGATTTCGAGAAGGCCTTTGCGGAATTGGAACAAATCTATATCCAGATGAGCCATATCGGCAATTATGCCTTTATGCCTCAGACGACAGACTATAGCAATGAAGAATTTGCTAATATTGCCCAAGCTGGGATGGAATTTGAAACAGACGCCAGCGTAGCCTTGACCTTCTTTGACGACGCCTTGGTGGCAGCAGACGAGGAAGTCTTGGACCGTTTGGGTGAGCTGCCACACTTAACGGCAGCCATTCGTCAGGCCAAAATCAAAAAAGCCCACTACCTAGGGGCGGATGTGGAGAAGGCCTTGACCAATCTGGGTGAAGTTTTCTACAGCCCACAGGACATTTATACTAAGATGCGAGCTGGGGACTTTGAAATGGCTGACTTTGAAGCCCATGGCAAGACCTACAAAAACAGCTTTGTAACTTATGAGAATTTCTACCAAAATCATGAGGATGCAGAGGTGCGTGAAAAATCCTTCCGTTCTTTTTCAGAAGGACTTCGTAAGCACCAGAATACAGCTGCGGCAGCCTATCTTGCTCAGGTAAAGTCTGAAAAACTATTGGCAGATATGAAGGGTTACGACTCCGTCTTTGATTATCTTCTGGCTGAGCAAGAAGTGGACCGTGCTATGTTTGACCGCCAGATTGACCGCATTATGAAGGATTTTGCGCCAGTTGCTCAGAGATACCTCAAGCATGTTGCCAAGGTGAATGGTCTTGAAAAGATGACCTTTGCAGACTGGAAATTGGACTTGGACAGCGCCCTGAATCCTGAAGTGACTATTGACGACGCCTATGATTTGGTCATGAAGTCAGTAGAACCTTTAGGACAAGAATATTGTCAGGAAGTTGCTCGCTATCAAGAAGAACGCTGGGTGGACTTTGCTGCCAATAGTGGTAAAGATTCTGGCGGTTATGCGGCGGATCCATATCGCGTGCACCCTTATGTCCTCATGAGCTGGACTGGTCGTTTGAGCGATGTCTATACCTTGATTCATGAAATCGGGCATTCTGGTCAATTCATCTTTTCTGACAATCACCAAAGTTACTTCAATGCCCACATGTCTACTTACTATGTCGAAGCTCCATCAACCTTCAATGAATTGCTTTTAAGTGATTACTTGGAGCACCAATCTGATGACCCGCGTCAAAAACGTTTTGCCCTTGCTCACCGCTTGACAGACACCTACTTCCATAATTTTATCACCCACCTCTTGGAAGCTGCCTTCCAGCGTAAGGTTTATACATTGATTGAAGAAGGAGAAACCTTCGGAGCAAGCAAACTTAACAGCATTATGAAGGAAGTCTTGACGGATTTCTGGGGAGATGCCATTGAAATTGACGATGATGCAGCCTTGACTTGGATGCGTCAAGCTCACTACTACATGGGCTTGTATAGCTACACATACTCAGCAGGCCTTGTTATCTCTACTGCAGGTTACCTCCATCTGAAAAACTCTGAAACTGGAGCTAGAGACTGGCTCAATCTCCTTAAATCAGGTGGCAGCAAGACACCGCTTGAGTCAGCCATGATTATCGGAGCCGATATCTCAACAGATAAACCACTACGTGATACCATCCAGTTCTTGTCTGACACAGTTGACCAGATTATAGCCTACAGTGCCCAGTTGGGAGAGTAGGGAAATGGGCAAATTTTAGGAGAATAATATGAATAGAATCAAAGAATGGCTAGAGCAAGATCCCCAAAGAATGCATTTTATCAAAATTGGTCTAGTTTTGTTGGGAATCATTTTATTGATTGCTTTGCCTACTCTCTATCTTGTTTTGAGCGGAGTTGGTATTTGGTATTTTGTAAAGAAAGCACCAGATATTCGAAAAAGAAATCTAATGATCGGGATTTTCATTGTCAGTTTTGTTGCAGTTGCTCTTCAAACTCCGACAGTCACAAAGAAAATTTCATCTTCTCAGTCAGAAACTAAGCAGACTGCGACATCTACTACTTCGACAGCTTCAACCACAGATACTTCATCTAGTATAGAGGAAGCAAAACGAATCGAAGAAGAGAAAAAAGCTAAAGAAGAAGTAGAAGAAGAGAGAATTGCCAAAGAAAAAGCTGCAAAGGAGTTGCAAGAAAAAGGTGAAACCTTAGTCAAACAATTGGAAGACAGTCAAGATGCGAGTCAAGTGAAGTCTGCTAAAGAGACAGTTAATCAGATTGAAAATAATGATAAAAAGACAGAGTTGCTTGATAGAATAGGTGCAGTTGAGTCGTTAATTTCTCAAAAAGAAGAAGAAAAAAGAGCTGCGCGTGAAGCTGAAACCAAAGCTCAACAGCAAGATAGAATTGTCTATGTTGCAGACCATGGGAAATCAAAAGTTTATTGGTATAGTAAGGATAGAATGCCTTCAAAAACGAATAAAGCTAACGTTGTTGAGATGACAGAAGCAGATGCGATTGCAGCAGGAAAACGTCCATCTAAAAGAGAATAAGACAGAAAGTCATCTTTGGATGGCTTTTTGATAAGTTACTAGAAATGTAGAGGTACTTGAGATGCGTAAAAAATTACAAAGAAAAGTGACAGAAGAAAAACCAAGCTATAGCCGAGAAGAAATTCAGTGGTTGATCGAGCATTTGGGAGATCCCTCCCCAGAAATTCGAGACGAACTTGTTTTTACGAGTTTGGCTAGAGGGATTCAAGAAGAGTTGTTTTCCCTTGAGCAGTTTCAGTTTATCTCAGAAGAGGTCTCCTCTGATGAAGGTCTATACAAAGAGATTGATAGTAGAGGATTTTCGGCTCTTAAACGTTCTTTTAGGGCGCTTATTTATGCCAATCTTTTGTCTGCAGATGGTAACGAGCACTCTCTTTTCTATAAAGGTTTAAAAACTGATATAAGAAATGCTATGCTATCTCAAGGTTTGTATTACCTAAAAAAGAAAAGGATACGACAGGATTTTCAAGTCAGTATGGTTGGGTTCACGCTTTTGCGCATGGAGCGGATCTCTTGACTGAAGTCGTTTGTCATCCAGATTTTCCTAAAAACAGAGATTATGAAGTATTTGATGTACTTGGTCAATTATTTAAAAGAATTCCCATTCGTTTTACAAATGATGAGGATTGGCGCTTAGCGAGAGTACTTTATGAACCCATTTTGCAAGGAAAATTAGAGCAGGAACAAGTAGCTTCTTGGATAAAAACTGTTGACTTTCCAATAGAAGAGAGGGAAGATTTTTATAAATTTTCCAACTTCAGATCCTGTCTGCTGGAAGTCTATATCCAACTTGACCAGAGAAATAGTTTACAAGATGCCTTGAAAGAAGCCATTCAATCTTTTCAGTACTAAGTTCAAGCGAGTCGTTTCATGATTTTCAATGAACTTTCCAGTCAATTTTCTTGAAACCCTTTCCTTCTTTTGATAGACTAATACATAGTTTAAAAAAAGGAGACTTATCATGAAAAAATTTGTTGCTGAATTAATCGGTACATTTATGCTTGTGTTCATCGGAACAGGAGCTGTTGTTTTTGGAAATGGTGTTGAAGGTCTTGGGCACCTTGGGATTGCTCTTGCTTTTGGTTTGGCCATCGTAGTCGCAGCTTTCTCAATCGGAACTGTTTCAGGGGCTCACTTGAACCCGGCTGTTTCGATTGCTATGTTTGTGAACAAACGTTTGTCATCTTCAGAACTTGTAAACTACATCCTTGGACAAGTAGTTGGAGCTTTCCTTGCGTCAGCTGCAGTATTCTTCCTCTTGTCTAACTCAGGGATGTCAACTGCTAGTCTTGGTGAAAATGCCTTGGCAAACGGTGTCACTGTCTTTGGTGGTTTCTTGTTTGAAGTTATCGCAACTTTCTTGTTTGTCTTGGTTATCATGACTGTCACTTCAGCAAGCAAAGGCAATGGCGCAATCGCTGGTTTGGTGATTGGTTTGTCATTGACAGCCTTGATCCTTGTAGGCTTGAACATCACTGGACTTTCAGTAAACCCAGCTCGTAGCTTGGCTCCTGCTGTATTGGTAGGTGGCGCAGCTCTTCAACAAGTTTGGATTTTCATCCTTGCTCCAATCGTTGGTGGTGTACTTGCAGCTCTTGTTGCGAAAAACTGCCTTGGAACAGAAGAATAATTGAAACTCAAAAAGCCTTGCTCCTCATCTTGAGGGACAGGGCTTTTTCGTATCCGTTTATACCCAATGAAAATCAAAGAGCAAACTAGGAAACTAGCCGCAGGTTGCTCAAAGCACTGTTTTGAGGTTGTAGATGAAACTGACGAAGTCAGCTCAAAACATGGTTTTGAGGTTGTGGATGAAACTGACGAAGTCAGTAACCATACATACGGCAAGGCGACGTTGACGCGGTTTGAAGAGATCTTCGAAGAGTATTAACGGTTGTCAATTTTCTCTGGATAAAGGTCGTGTTGGAAGAGGCGTTGTTCTGCCAGGCCTTCATACTTGGTTCCAGGCTTACCGTAGTTGTAGTAAGGGTCGATTGAAATGCCCCCGCGTGGAGTAAATTTTCCCCAGACTTCTAAATAGCGAGGGTCGAGTAAGTTGACCAAGTCTTTCCCGATGGTGTTGATACAGTTTTCGTGAAAATCCCCATGATTTCGGTAGCTAAAGAGGTAGAGTTTGAGGGATTTTGACTCGACGCAGAGCTTGTCAGGAATGTAGGAAATATAAATCGTCGCAAAATCTGGCTGAGCAGTGATTGGGCAAAGCGAGGTAAATTCAGGACAGTTGAATTTAATAAAATAGTCATTTTCCACATGACGATTGTCAAAGGATTCGAGGACTTCTGGTTGATAGTCAAAAATGTAGGTAGTTTCTTTGTTGCCCAGTAGGCTAAGGTTTTTCATTTCTTCTTGTTGTGACATGATTTTTTCTTTCTAATTTAAACACCACGTTGGTTGTCGTAGAGGAGGGTATGCAGTTGAGGAAGGACGCGGACATTGCCCCAGCTATCGTCAGCAGCGACGCGTTCCCAGAGTTCTTTGAGGCGGTCTAGTTGGTCTTGGACAATATTGCCTGTAGCCTTGGGCTCAGGATTTCCAGCCGATAAGAAGAGGACATCTGGCTGGTAACGTTCTTGAACCTCTTTGGCAAAGGCCAAATCGGCATCGTCAAAGACAGGGATTTTAAAGGTGACCTTGTCTGGATCTAGTTGGGAAACGATAAAGTCCAAGGTCTCAAAGTTGACTTCCATCTTTGATGAAGGAGGTTTGGGGCTCAGAGTGACCTGATCGATGTCTTTTAACCAATTTTGCCAGCGGGAGCCTTGGGTCTCAACTGCCAGAGTGACACCACGTTCCTTGAGCTTGGTGACGAGTTCGGCCATGTTGGCTGCTAGGATAGCAGGATTTCCCCCAGACAGAGTGACGTAGTCGTAGCTTCCTAGCTTATCTAAGGCAGCAATGACTTCATCAGCTGTCATACGAGTAGGTTTTTCAGAACCATCCCAAGTAAAGGCAGAGTCGCACCAGTCGCAGTGGTAGTCGCAACCAGCAGTGCGGACAAACATGGTTTTCTGCCCGATAGCACGGCCTTCACCTTGAAAGGTTGGGCCAAAAATTTCCAGAACTGGTAGTTTGAGGACACGTTCCCTAGTCATCTAACCACTCCCGTCTAAACTCCGCAAAGGCAGTCGGAGTCTCATAGAGGCGAACGTATTCCATACGGAGACCGCGTTCGTCGGGCAACTCTTGACTCATGGTTTGGAAAATCCAGTAAACCATGTTTTCAGCAGTTGTGTTCATGTAGGGCAGGGTCTCATTGAGATAGCGATGATCCAAGTGGGGTTCTAAGTAGTTCTTGTAGATCGCTTTGATGTCTCCAAAATCGTAGGTCATGCCCCGTTCATCTAAAAATCCACTGACAGCAATCTGCAGATGATAAGTGTGGCCGTGCAGGGACTTGCATTTTCCCTCATAGTGAAAGAGGTGGTGGGCAGCATCGAAGGTAAATTCTTTTGATACCAAGGTTCTGTGAGGATTGTAGACAAGAGACTCCCCAGTTTCCTGTTTGATTTCTTTGGGTGCAAAAAACATTAGCCCACTCCTTTCTGTGAGAGATAAACATCTAAACCATGCTGGCGTAGGCGGCAGGCTGGACAATCTCCACAGCCACTTCCGATAATCCCATTGTAGCAGGTCAAGGTCTTTTCACGAACATAGTCAAAGGTACCGAGTTGGTCGGCTAATCCCCAAGTTTCAGCCTTGTCTAGCCACATGAGAGGCGTTTGGATAACAAAGTCGTAATCCATGGCAAGGTTGAGAGTAACATTGAGAGATTTGACAAAGACATCTCGGCAGTCAGGGTAGCCTGAGAAGTCTGTCTCGCAGACACCTGTCACGATATCTTTAATGCCTCGTTGCTTGGCAAGAACTGCCGCAAAGGACAGAAAGAGGAGGTTGCGACCGTCAACGAAGGTATTGGGAACCTCTCCCTCTTTTTGCTCGATCTCCAGATCAGAGGTCAGGGCATTTTCAGTGATTTGTCCCAGCAGAGACATATCTAAGATGTGATGACGAATGCCTTGTTCCTTAGCGATTTCTCTAGCAACTTGAATTTCGAGATGATGGCGTTGGCCGTAGGCAAAGGTGACGGCTTCGACTGTTTCATAGTGTTCTTTAGCCCAAAAGAGGCAGGTTGTGGAATCTTGACCGCCACTAAAGACGACCAAGGCTGATTGACGTTTCATAGTACTCCTTCCAAAATGGGAAATGTTCAGAGCACGCAAAAAGCTCCCTTGAGGGGAGCTAAAAAATACCAAGTAGAGGTTTTTTTTAGCGATGGCATGTCCCAAACATCGTAATATTCTACCTACAGTCTAGCATATTTTTTGAAAAATGGCAAAGAGCAAGAAAAAAGAGACCAAATGAAGCACTTGGTCTCTCGTGTGATTAGCTCAATTCAGCAACGATGGCCTTGATTTGTTCTGCAGTGTGTACTCCAGCAACTTGTTTTACCACTTGGCCATCTTTTTTGAAGAGAAGGGTTGGGATAGACATGATTCCAAAAGCACGAGCTGTGTTTGGATTTTCATCAACGTCCATTTTAACGATTTTCAAGACATCTTCTGAAAGTTCTTCAGACAATTTGTCCAAGATTGGACCTTGCATACGACATGGACCACACCAAGTTGCCCAGAAGTCTACTAAGACCAAACCGTCTTTTGTTTCTTGTTCAAATGTTGCATCTGTAATTGCTTTTGCCATTGTATTTCTCCTTTTTAATTATATTGGCTTAAATCTTGTTTCATGAGATAGAAGAAGACATCTCCATAAGTCCCATGGTAGTCCAAATCATGACCATTGTAGGTTAATTTTTGGACAGTGTAGTAATCCGCAACGCCGATAAGGCAGGCGTGTTGAGAACGTTCAAAGTCTTGGTATGACTCGAAAGTCATGGTTCTCTCTTGCTTACTGGCGTCTAGATAGGTAATTTCGATCATATAAAACTCCTTTGTTGTTTGATCTTGACTTTATTGTACTCCTTGAAAAGAGGAATGTCAAGAAAAATGATTGCGCACGCAACTTTTTTAAAAAATCTGATTAAGAAATGAAATCAAGACTCGTTTCCAGACTTTCTTCGACGGCCTTTTGCAGGTAAGCTAGGGTTGTTTGTCCCTCGTCAGTCAGGCAGATAAAACTTGCCCGTCTATCCTGATCGCAACACCGGCGACTAAGCAAACCACAGTTTTTCTCTTCTAATCTAGCCACCATTCGAGAAACAGCGCTGGGACTGAGATGGAGTTTATCGGGTAAATCAATCTGTCGTAAGGATTTTTCATCAGCTAGATCCAGATAGTAGAGTAGGTAAAACTCTTTTAAGGTCAACCCTTGTTCAGTCTGCTGGGCGATGGTTTCTTCTAACATGGCTTCCATTTCCTTTTGACGGCGGTTGTAGTCAAACCACTTTTCCAAATAGGTCATTGCTTTCTCCTTTCTTTTCAAAGTAAAAATCACAAAGTCATTACTGACTGTCTCTACAACACAAGATGATTGCGCATGCAATGATTATACTACTTTTAACTAATCCTTGCAAGAGAGAAGAATTGCGATATTTCCTTGAAATTTTCTGAAAAAAGA
This sequence comes from Streptococcus oralis subsp. oralis, assembly GCF_002096455.1. Classification (GTDB taxonomy): domain Bacteria; phylum Bacillota; class Bacilli; order Lactobacillales; family Streptococcaceae; genus Streptococcus; species Streptococcus oralis_CY. The sequence continues at coordinate 63,401 of NZ_NCUL01000004.1, forward strand.
GTAAACTGGTATGCAAGAAGTCTATTTCGTGGAGTTTAGGATGAAATTATATGTTCAATTAATGATTCTCTTTGTGATTTCTCTAATCGGTGAGGGAATCTCCAGTTTCTTTCATCTGCCCATCCCAGGCAGTATTATCGGCTTGATTATTCTCTTTCTAGCTTTACAGTTCAAGTGGCTAAGAACCAGGCATGTCAATATGGTCGGGAATTTCTTGCTGGCCAATATGACCATTCTCTTTTTACCGCCAGCAGTGGGAATCATGGAAAAGTTTGATGTGATTGCCCCTTACCTCTTGCCTATCGTTTTGATTGTCTTTTTTGCCGCGGTCATCAACATTATCCTCATTGCCCTAGTGGTTCAGTTTATCAAGAGACGATTTGAGGGAGATTATGAGAAAGGAGATGCCAAATGAGCGAATTTGTATCCAATCCTTTGTTTGGGATTGCTCTGTCTATCCTAGCTTATCTAGTGGGAATGTTGATTTACAGACGTTTTCCCCATCCTTTGACAACGCCCTTGCTTTTGTCAGCTGTTTTTATCATTATTTTTCTCAAGATGACTGGTATTTCTTACCAAGACTACTATCAAGGTGGGGTTTATCTGAACAACTTGATAGTCCCATCGACCGTGGCTCTAGGGATTCCGCTTTATAAGAGTTTTCACTTGATGAAGCACCATGCTCGGAGTATTCTCTTTGGCAGTCTGCTAGCAGTAGTTGTCAATACTTGTTTCACTGCCATAGTAGCGAAAATATTTGGCATGGACTTTTTCCTAGCCATTTCTCTCTTTCCCAAGTCAGTGACAACCGCCATGGCAGTGGGAATCACAGAAAAATTGCAAGGTTTGACGACTGTGACTTTGGTCGTCGTAGTGGCAACTGGGATTTTGACTAGTGTAATCGGACCAACCCTTTTGAAATGGTTGAAGATCGATGACCCAGTGGCTGTGGGACTTTCTCTTGGAGGAACAGGTCATGCTGTCGGAACGGGAACAGCCTTTCGATACGGCTCAGTAGCAGGAGCCATGGGTGGCTTGGCTATCGGTGTCACCGGTATTCTTTATGTTTTTGTCAGCCCCATCGTAGCCAGTTTGATATTGAGTTAAAGAAAAACCCAGCTTTCTAGCTGGGCATTTTTTATTGCAAATTAACCTTGTTTTTCAAGATGTAGTAGGTACCGAGATAGTAGATAGCTGATAAAAAGAGATCGCGCAAGATTTCTGTACCAGCCATCACGTTAAAGTCATTGTCAACTCTTAAGAAGAAAGTGATATAACCAATAACGATTGAAATAACGATATAGGCTAGAATTCCCATAGCTGTTCGATACTCATTAAAGAGTTGTCCGATAGAGATGGAGAGGTAAATGGATAAAATCCATGTGATTGACCCGACAAATAGTGATAGGGCATACAGCCAGCCGTAGCTGAGGTAAGGGGAAATGAAGTTATAGAGGGCAGTGAAGTCTTTTTCAATTGGTGTTAAGAAGATGATAATCAATATACTTAAGATAAAGACGATATAGCTTAAGATGGACCAGACAAGACCACCTAAAAGTTTTGCGATGATGATTTGGTGCTCAGAGACAGGCAAGGTCAAGGTCAAGTACCCTTGGCGGTCATAAACACTACCCTTGAATCTTCGGATGATTAAAAAGATTGTTGCAATCCAAAGAGTGACGCTGAGTCCTCCAAAGACTAGTACTAAAAAGAAGATGAAATAAGCAGCATTGTTAGGATTGTAACTCTGGCTAAGACTGTTAATAAAAGCTCCAATCAAAACTGAAATTGCAAGCACAGCACCGTAGAGTGCCAGATACCATTTATTGACATTTTTAAATTCATAACGAACTAGATTCCAAAACATAATAATCTCCTTTGCTTAGGCTTTAAATTCCTGGCGGAAGAGCTGGTCAATTGATTCACCTGACTCGTAACGAATATCATCAACATTTCCTTGGCGGACGACTTTTCCGTCTTTGAGGAAGATGATCTCATCCAAGATTGGCTCAATATCTGAAATCAAGTGGGTTGAAATCAGCACCGTAGAGGTTGGTGAGTAGTTATTGATGATGGTATTGAGGATATAATCACGGGCAGCTGGATCCACGCCTCCGATTGGTTCGTCCAGAACGTAGAGGCGGGCTTCACGGCTCATAACCAAGATGAGTTGGACCTTTTCCTTGTTCCCTTTTGATAGTTTCTTGAGGCGACTGTTTTCTTCAATACCGAGATCGGCTAAAAGGTGTTGGGCTCTTTCGAGATTGAAATCCTGATAGAAGGTTTTAAAATAGGTTAGAGCATCCTTAACTTTCATCTCTTCATTGAGGTAGGTTGTATCTGGTAGGTAGGATACGATCGCCTTGGTGGCAGGACTTGGATCCTGTCCGTTAATGAGGACACGTCCTTTATTTGGTTGAAGGAGACCATTGATCAGTTTGATCAAGGTTGTTTTTCCGGATCCGTTTGGTCCAAGGAGCCCGACAATCTTTCCGGCTGAGATCTCTAGTGAGATATTGTCAAGTGCCGCAGTTGCTCCATATGATTTTGTTACATTTTCAAGTGCTAGTAGTGTCATAGTCTTAAACTCCTTTAATATAGTCGCTTAATACATTTGGCAGTTCTTCTTTTTTGTAGCCAAATTGAAGCATGCAAGAGACGAATTGTTGCAGTTGCTCCTCGGAAAGTTGTTTGCGGGACTGAAGGATGAGGTCCAAGTCCTCGGTGACAAAACGACCAGTTGTCCGCTTGCTGTATACAAATCCTTCACGCTCGAGGTCAGACAAGGCGCGCTGAATGGTATTGGGATTAACCCCAGCCTCGCTCGCCAAATCTCTCACGGTAGGGAGCTGTTGGTTGGGTTCCAGTTCATGGGAAACAATCTGTAATTTGATTTTTTCCATAATCTGTAAATAAATAGGTTTTGTATTATCAAATGACCAGGACATCATAGTCTCCTTTCTTTGTCTTTGTTGTTCTAATCAAATAATACAATAAAACAAAAAACTTGTCAAGTAAAAATAAGAATTGTTTTGGGAATTGCTCAAAAAATGGTATAATGAAAAGAAAACGACAAGGAGGGAAATGCATGCGTTGTCCAAAATGTGGGGCTACTAAGTCTAGTGTTGTTGATAGTCGACAAGCCGAAGAAGGAAATACCATCCGTCGAAGACGTGAGTGCGACGAGTGTCAGCATCGTTTTACAACCTATGAACGAGTAGAAGAAAGAACGCTGGTTGTCGTCAAAAAAGACGGTACGCGAGAGCAGTTTTCGAGAGATAAAATCTTTAATGGGATTATCCGCTCAGCCCAGAAACGCCCTGTTTCGAGTGATGAAATCGGCATGGTGGTCAATCGCATCGAGCAAAAACTCCGTAGTCGCAGTGAGAATGAGATCCAAAGTGAATATATTGGTTCTTTAGTCATGGAAGAATTGGCGGAGCTGGATGAGATTACCTATGTTCGTTTTGCCAGTGTTTATCGTAGCTTTAAGGATGTGAGTGAGTTGGAGAGTCTGCTCCAGCAGATCACCCAGTCCTCAAAAAAGAAAAAGGAAAAATAGATGAAGCCAAATGACCGTTTTTCTTTTCTAAAGAATAATCGGGTGTCGCAAGATACCTCTTCTCTGGTGCAGTGCTACCTCCCGATTATCGGTCAGGAGGCGCTGAGCCTCTATCTATATGCCATTACCTTCTGGGATGGTGGACAAAAGGAACATCTCTTTTCCCATATCCTCAACCACTTAAACTTTGGCATGCCGACCTTGCTCCAATCCTTTAAAATTTTATCTGCTTTGGATTTGTTGACCCTTTATCAGAAGGGTGAGGTCTATGAATTGCAGCTTCATTCTCCCCTTTCCAGTCAGGATTTTTTAAGTCATTCTGTCTATAGTAGATTATTAGAGAAAAAGATTGGGGATACAGCTGTTTCTGCTATGAAGCAGGCTCCAAGTGAGGGAGAAGCTTTCTCTGTTCCTTTGAGCCAAGTCTTTCCAACCCTGACCGAAGAAGTGCCCCCAAGCGAGTCTAAAAGCAAGTTAAAAAATGATTTTGACTTGGAACATTTCCAGCGTCTGATGGCTCGAGATGGCTTGCGTTTTGAAGACGAGCAGGCAGATGTTTTGGAATTGTTTGCCATCGCAGACGAAAAAAAATGGACCTGGTTTGAAACCTATCAATTAGCCAAGGCGACAGCGGTGGCTCAGGTTATTTCAGTCAAACGCATGCGTGAAAAGATTGCGCAAAAGCAGGTTCCTTCTGACTTTAGCCCCAAAGAAATGACCATTATCAGGGAAGCCAAAAATAAAACTCCCCTACAATTTTTAGCGGAAATCAAGCAAACGCGTAAGGGGAACATCACCCAGAGTGAGCGAGAACTCCTTCATCAGATGGCGTCTTTAGGTTTGTTGGATGAAGTCATCAATATCATCTTGCTTCTAACCTTTAACAAGGTTGATTCGGCAAATGTCAATGAAAAATATGCCATGAAGGTCGCCAATGACTATGCTTATCAAAAAATTCGAACAGCAGAAGAAGCTGTGCTTCGGATTCGAGAGCGTCAGCAAAAAGGGCAAGAAGACCAGAAATCGAAAACTAGCTCGACTAAGACAAATGTTCCCAAGTGGAGTAATCCAGAATACAAGAATCAAACCAGCGAGGAAACTCGTCTGGAACTAGAACGTAAAAAACAAGAAATGTTAGCCCGATTAGAAGAAGGAGGAGACTAGATGGAAAGTGTTGGCGACGTTATCAAGCGTCAGACAAGTCGTTTTCAGTATCAGGACCTAGTCCAGCAGATTATGAAAGACCCAGATGTAGCGGCTTTTATCCAGAAAGAATCCCTCAGCCCAGAGGAGTTGAATCGTAGCATCTCCAAGTTCAACCAATATATCACAGAACGGGACAAGTTTCTTCGTGGGGATGCGGACTATATAGCGCGTGGCTACAAGCCTATCTTGGTCATGAATCACGGTTATGCGGATGTGTCTTATGAAGAAACACCAGAACTAATCGCGGCAGAAAAAGAGGCTGCAATTAAGAATCGTCTCAAGTTGATCAATCTACCAGCAAGTCTCAAGAAAGCGAAGTTGGCTCAGATTGACCTGGATGATCTAGGACGGTTACCGATTTTTGAGAGACTCTATTCCTTTGTTGACCTTTACCCAAGTATCCGAAAAGGCCTCTATCTTTACGGAGATTTTGGTGTTGGAAAGAGTTTCATGATGGCAGCCTTAGCTCATGACCTATCTGAAAAACGTGGGGCATCAACAACTATTCTCCATTATCCAAGTTTTGTCATTGATGTGAAAAATGCCATCGGTGAAGGATCTGTGAAGACCTTGGTGGATGAGATCAAATTAGCAGAAGTTCTGGTCTTGGATGATATTGGTGCAGAGCAGTCGACTCCTTGGGTGCGTGATGAGATTCTCCAAGTCATTCTTCAGTACCGCATGCAGGAAGATTTGCCAACCTTCTTTACTTCCAACTTTAATTTCCAAGATTTGGAAAAACATTTTGCCAAAGGAAAGAATGGAAATGATGAGACTTGGGAAGCTAGACGGGTTATGGAACGAATCCGTTATTTGGCTGAGGAGACAAGACTAGAAGGAGAAAATCGCCGATGACAGAAACCATTAAACTGATGAAAGCTCATACTTCAGTTCGTCGCTTTAAGGAGCAAGAGATTCCTCAGGCAGACTTGGAAGAGATTTTGACTGCTGGACAAATGGCGTCGTCTTGGAAAAATTTCCAATCCTACTCTGTGATTCTTGTGCGCAGTCAAGAGAAGAAAGATGCTCTTTATGAACTGGTTCCCCAGGAAGCCATTCGCCAGTCAGCAGCCTTTTTGCTCTTTGTTGGTGACTTGAATCGAGCTGAAAAGGGAGCAAGCCTTCATACGGACACTTTTCAACCTCAAGGAGTGGAAGGTCTCCTTATCACGTCTGTGGACGCTGCGCTTGCTGGTCAAAATACCTTGCTTGCAGCGGAGAGTCTGGGATATGGTGGTGTTATCATCGGTTTAGTCCGTTACAAGTCAGAAGAAGTGGCAGCGCTTTTTAACCTGCCTGACTATACCTACCCTGTTTTTGGGATTGCCCTTGGCGTGCCAGATCAACAACACGAGGTCAAACCAAGACTGCCTTTGAACCAAGTGGTATTTGAAGAAGAATACCAAGAACAGCCAGTAGCGGCGATTTTGGACTATGACAAAGTACAGGCAGACTATGCTGGTGCGCGTGCGTCGACCTCTTGGAGTCAACGTTTGGCAGAGCAGTTTGGTCAAGCCGAACCTCGTTCAACTCGGAAGAATCTAGAACAGAAAAAGTTATTGTAGAAAGTGAGAAAACATGGCCTTACCAACTATTGCCATTGTGGGACGTCCCAATGTTGGGAAATCAACCCTATTTAATCGAATCGCTGGTGAGCGGATCTCAATCGTAGAAGATGTCGAGGGTGTGACACGTGACCGTATCTATGCAACGGGTGAGTGGCTCAATCGTTCCTTTAGTATGATTGATACGGGAGGGATTGACGATGTCGATGCTCCCTTCATGGAACAAATCAAGCACCAGGCAGAAATCGCTATGGAAGAAGCGGATGTCATCGTCTTTGTAGTTTCTGGGAAAGAAGGAATTACGGATGCGGATGAGTACGTAGCCCGTAAACTCTATAAAACCCATAAACCTGTTATCCTTGCTGTAAATAAGGTTGACAATCCTGAGATGCGAAATGATATCTTTGATTTCTATGCACTAGGATTGGGCGAACCGTTGCCAATTTCGTCTGTCCACGGTATCGGTACGGGTGATGTGCTGGATGCCATTGTGGAGAATCTACCACACGAAGTCGAAGAAGAAAATCCAGACGTGATTAAATTTAGCTTGATTGGTCGTCCTAACGTTGGAAAATCAAGTTTGATCAACGCCATTTTGGGAGAAGACCGCGTGATTGCTAGTCCAGTAGCTGGAACAACGCGTGACGCCATTGATACCCATTTTACAGATACGGATGGACAAGAGTTCACCATGATTGATACAGCTGGTATGCGTAAGTCTGGTAAAGTCTATGAAAATACGGAGAAATATTCTGTCATGCGCGCTATGCGTGCTATTGACCGTTCTGACGTGGTCTTGATGGTCCTCAATGCTGAGGAAGGTATTCGTGAGTACGATAAGCGTATCGCAGGATTTGCCCACGAAGCGGGTAAAGGAATGATCATCGTGGTCAACAAGTGGGATACTCTTGAGAAAGACAACCACACCATGAAAAAATGGGAAGAGGATATTCGTGAGCAGTTCCAATATCTGCCATATGCGCCGATTGTCTTTGTATCCGCTCTTACCAAGCAACGTCTCCATAAACTGCCTGAGATGATCAAGCAAATCAGTGAAAGCCAAAACACCCGTATTCCTTCAGCAGTTTTGAACGATGTCATTATGGATGCCATTGCTATCAATCCAACACCGACAGACAAAGGGAAACGCCTCAAGATTTTCTACGCAACCCAAGTGGCAACCAAGCCACCAACCTTTGTCATCTTTGTCAATGAAGAAGAACTCATGCACTTCTCTTACTTGCGTTTCTTGGAAAATCAAATCCGCAAGGCCTTTGTCTTTGAGGGAACACCGATTCACTTGATTGCGAGAAAACGCAAGTAAACCTTGCTTGTTTTTCTACAAAAATAAACTAAAAGAAGACTTCATAGTCTTCTTTTTTCTATACTAAAAGGGGAGAAAAGAACCTATCAAATTGGAGGAGAATCTGTCATCAAATTTCAATCATTATCCTAGCTTTTGTAATCTATTTGTAATGAAAATGCACTTTCTTTGTAAAAATCAAAATGCTATAATTCCTTAAATCAATTTTCCTTTATCAGGGAGGTTATTATGAAAAAAAGCAGATTATTTAAACATAGTTTGTTGGTTCGCTTGCTTGGGTTGCTGATGGTCTTTCTCTTCTTGTCAGCATTCACAGCACCTGAAAAACCTGAGTACGGGATTTATGACCCGGATCATTATTTAACGGATGAGACTATAAGTCAGATTCGGGAATTGAATAATGTCAATAGTAAAAAATCAGAAAAATTCCAGATGGGTGTTTACGTTGTGAAAAGCCTGGATGGAGAAACAATCGAGACTGTAGCCAATGAAACAGCTAGAGCTTGGAAGATTGGCTACTCGGGAGACAATCACGGTGTCTTGATTGTGGTAGCAGTCCAAGATAGAAAATCACGGATTGAAACCAGTAATAATGTGGCCAGTAAAATCACAGACTATCAGACTCACAGGTTCTTGACAACGGCACGCCCTTACTTTAAAAATGGTGACTATAACAAGGGTGTTCTCTCAATAGTCAATAATCTCAACTACCTGTTTTATAGTGGATCGAGTACAAGTGCTTCAAGTTCTAGAAGTAGCTACGGCTATACTACCAACTCTAGTCGCTTAAGGGAACTTGAAAGGTATGCTGGTGAGAGCAGTTCTTCGAGACGGCATCGAAAAAGCAGTTCGAGTGACGGAGTTATCGGATTTGGAATTCTCATTTACTTCATCGTGATGATTATAGGATTTCTATTTGGTGGTCGTGGTGGCGGTTCACGTGGAGATGATTCTGGCGGTGGCTGGTGGGGCGGTGACTCATCAGACTCAGGTTCCTCTTGGTCTGATTCGGGCTCCGACTCATCTGGAGGCTGGGACGGCGGTGGCTTTGATGGCGGTGGTTCGTCTGATGACTGGTGAGTGATCATATATTGCACAAACCGATTTCTCCATGCAGTAAGGTGACTCCTTTGCAAGAGTTCACTCCTTAATTAAAAATAAAAACAAAGTTTGGGAAATTGATTTAAAATCTGAGTATTTTCTCAGAAAAGTTGATAAAAGAAAGTGTTAAGGTTTTGATATGAAACAAAATAAAGTAATTCTCTCAATAGTGGCGATTTTCTTTGGACTACTAGTTCTGGGAAGTTGTTCCGCAGTGACGACCTATAATGGTTTGGTTGGTGAACAGACTAAAGTGGAACAGGCTCAGGCCGATGTCTCTACAGCCCTCCAACGTCGTTCAGACTTGATTGGTAACTTGGTGGAGTCCGTTAAAGGACAAATGAATCATGAAACCGAAGTCTTTACCAAGATTGCTGATGCTAGAGCTAAAATCGGTAGTAGCTCAGTAACTTCGGAAGAAAACCAAAAGGCTCAGGGAGAATTGAGCTCTGCTCTTTCCCGCTTGATTTCCTTGACGGAAAATTATCCAGAACTCAAGAGCAATCAAAATGTTGAGCAACTAATGGTCGAACTTTCAGGAAGTGAAAATCGTATCTTTGTAGCACGCAAAGATTATAATAAAGTCGCAGCTGAGTACAATCAAAAGTTGAGAAGTTTTCCAACCGTGCTTTTTGCGAATATGATGAACTTTAAAGAAGCTGAAACCTTTAAAGAAACAGAAGAAGCTAAGACAGTGCCTAAGGTCGATTTTGGAACCTCTTCATCAAGTCAATAAAGTGAATCAGCCTATGAATAAAGTAATTTTTCTAGTATGACTAGTGATTTCAAATCCGAACCTGGAAAGCTTTTTCCAGGTTTTTTTGGTATAATAAAAGGGAAGAGACAGTGACTCAAATGGAGGTTTGCTATGGAGAAAACAAAAGCCTTTCTTGAAGCGCACTACAAGAGATATATTCTTACGATTTGCCTTCTCTGGTTCCTCATGTTTTTCCTTCCTTGGGATTGGCAAATAGGAGGAGTTTCAGTATATTATTTCGTTATGAAAAAACTCTTCGTGGTCTTTGGCGTTTTATCCATCCTATACTCCGTGCTGATTAAAAAAATCAGTCTTCTCATCTTTGGCATCATCCTTTGCTTGGCCTTCTGGATCAATCTCTTTTGGTATTTTGGGATATTGCCTGCATTCTTGGGAAATTAAACATTAACAAATGAAGGACTAGACTAGCTTCTAGTCCTTTTTTCTTCCTTGTTAAAATAGTTGGAGATATGAAAATAATTTTGTTGACGGGCTGTCTGTATGATATAATAAGTCCCGTAAACAGAAGATTAAGGAATTTAAAAATGGCGAAAAAAGTAAAGGATTATTATGACTTGGCTTATGCTAGGGATTTGAGTCGACGGTTGCAAGAAGCATCCGTTGCCTTTGATGGACAAAAGTTTAGGCTGTTGCTAGAAAAAGACTTGGAAAATTTGGAGTTTAGCCAGCGTCAAGAACTCTTGGCTAAAAGTATCAAAGATTGTCTTCCCCTATCTTATCAGGACTCTCTCAAGGTTTTTGAGAAAATTTTGGGTCCTGAGTTAGAGGGTGGTTTAGGTATGTTCTCAGAAGGATATTGGCTTTGGCCAATCGGAAAATATGTAGAGCTATTTGGGGACAAGGAATTTGAATTGAGCACGGCCTTTAGTAAGGAACTAACCAAGCGATTTACTGGAGAATTTTCTATGAGACCTTTGCTGGCTCGCTATCCTAAGGCTACAATGACTTTGCTATTAGAATGGAGTCGGGATGAAAATTTGCGTGTTCGTAGACTTGCCAGCGAATGCATGCGTATCCGTCTGCCTTGGGCTAAGAGACAAACCGTCGTATTGGATTATTTTGAGGATTTCACCACTATTCTGACCAATCTAAAAGATGATAGAGACAAGTCTATTCAAAAAAGTGTAGCCAATAATCTAAATGATTTGTACAAGGAAGCCCCCGATAAGTTTGAAAGGATTCTTCAAACTTGGCAGAAAGGGGAGCTAAGTCCAAGTTGTGCTTGGATTATCAAGCATGCATCTCGAACAAAAAACAAAAAAAGAGCCACAGAAGATTTATGCAAAAAAAGCTGAATTTCAGCTGGCCTTTTCCGTTGTAAATTAAGGATTCTTTCTTGAAAAATAATGGTAAATATGCTAAAATTAAAAGAACATTCTAAAATATTCAGAATAAAAAGTAAGGAAAATCATGGCTAATATTTTAAAAACGATTATTGAAAATGATAAAGGAGAACTTCGTCGTCTGGAAAAGATGGCTGATAAGGTTCTTAACTATGAGAGCCAAATGGCTGCAATGTCAGACGAAGAACTAAAAGCGAAAACTGACGAATTTAAAGAACGATACAACAAGGGTGAATCACTTGATTCATTGCTATATGAGGCTTTTGCAGTAGTTCGTGAAGCTGCAAAACGTGTCCTTGGGCTCTTCCCTTATAAGGTTCAGGTCATGGGTGGGATTGTTCTTCACCATGGTGACGTTCCAGAGATGCGTACGGGTGAAGGGAAGACCTTGACAGCGACTATGCCAGTGTACCTCAATGCCCTTGCAGGTAAAGGGGTTCACGTAGTTACAGTCAACGAATACCTAACAGAACGTGACGCGACTGAAATGGGTGAATTGTACTCATGGCTCGGTCTGTCAGTAGGGATTAACTTGGCAGCCAAATCTCCAATGGAGAAAAAAGAGGCTTACCTTTGTGATATTACCTACTCAACCAACTCAGAGATTGGTTTCGACTACCTTCGTGATAACATGGTCGTTCGTGCAGAAAACATGGTGCAACGTCCACTCAATTATGCTTTGGTCGATGAGGTTGACTCAATTTTGATCGACGAAGCTCGTACACCATTGATCGTTTCAGGCGCCAATGCAGTTGAAACAAGCCAACTCTACCATATGGCGGACCACTTCGTGAAATCTTTGGACAAGGACGACTATATCATTGACGTTCAGTCTAAGACGATCGGTTTGTCAGACTCTGGTATTGACAAGGCAGAAAGCTACTTCAAACTAGAAAATCTCTACGACATTGAAAATGTAGCTCTTACTCACTTTATTGACAATGCCCTTCGTGCCAACTATATCATGATTCTCGATATCGACTATGTGGTTAGTGAAGAGCAGGAAATCTTGATCGTTGACCAATTTACAGGTCGTACCATGGAAGGTCGTCGTTACTCTGATGGTTTGCACCAAGCGATTGAAGCAAAAGAAGGTGTGCCAATCCAAGATGAGACTAAGACTTCAGCTTCTATTACCTACCAAAACCTCTTCCGTATGTATAAGAAATTGGCAGGTATGACAGGTACTGGTAAAACAGAAGAAGAAGAATTCCGCGAAATTTACAACATTCGTGTTATCCCAATCCCAACTAACCGTCCAATTCAACGTATCGACCACTCAGACCTTCTCTATGCAAGTCTTGATGCGAAATTTAAGGCTGTAGTTGAAGATGTAAAAGCTCGTTACCAAAAAGGTCAGCCGGTCTTGGTAGGTACAGTTGCCGTTGAAACGAGTGATTTCCTTTCTAAGAAATTGGTAGCAGCAGGTGTTCCTCACGAAGTCTTGAATGCGAAGAACCACTACAGAGAAGCGCAAATTATCATGAACGCTGGTCAACGTGGCGCAGTTACCATCGCAACCAACATGGCCGGTCGTGGTACCGACATCAAGCTTGGTGAAGGGGTTCGTGAACTTGGAGGTCTTTGCGTAATTGGTACAGAGCGCCACGAAAGTCGCCGTATTGATAATCAGCTTCGTGGACGTTCAGGACGTCAAGGAGACCCAGGTGAGTCACAATTCTACTTGTCTCTTGAAGATGATTTGATGAAACGTTTTGGTTCAGAACGTTTGAAAGGTGTCTTTGAACGTCTCAACATGTCTGACGAAGCCATCGAATCTCGCATGTTAACGCGTCAAGTTGAAGCAGCTCAAAAACGTGTCGAAGGAAACAACTACGATACTCGTAAACAAGTCCTTCAATACGATGATGTTATGCGTGAACAACGTGAGATTATCTATGCACAACGTTATGATGTCATTACTGCAGATCGTGACTTGGCACCAGAAATCCATGCTATGATTCGTCGTACCATTGGACGTATCGTGGATGCACATGCTCGTTCTAAGGAAGATGAAAAATTGGAAGCAATCCTGAACTTCGCTAAGTATAACTTGCTTCCAGAAGATTCAATTAGCCGTTCAGACCTTGCAGGTCTGTCAGACCAAGCTATCAAAGATGAACTTTTCCAACGTGCCTTGAAAGTCTATGACAGCCAAGTTGCTAAGCTTCGTGACGAAGATGCAGTGAAAGAATTCCAAAAAGTCTTGATTCTACGTGTTGTAGACAACAAGTGGACAGACCATATCGATGCTCTTGACCAGTTGCGAAATGCTGTTGGTCTTCGTGGATATGCTCAAAACAACCCTGTTGTAGAATATCAAGCAGAAGGTTTCCGCATGTTTAACGACATGATTGGATCGATTGAATTCGATGTGACCCGCTTGATGATGAAAGCACAAATCCATGAGCAAGAACGTCCGCAAACTGAACACAATATCAGTACAACTGCGACTCGTAATATCGCAGCGCAGCAGGCAAGCCTTCCAGAAGATTTGGACTTGAGCCAAATCGGACGAAACGACCAATGCCCATGTGGATCAGGTAAGAAATTCAAGAACTGTCATGGTAAGAGACAATAATATGAGATAAGATACAGGCGGATACCTGGTAAAAATCATTTTTTGCTTGGTGTCCGTTTGCTTTATAAGGAGATGAATCATGGTATTTAAAGCTAAAAGTCCTAAAATTAACATTGAAGAAGTTCGCGCCTTGTCTAAATTAGAGGGAGCGGCTCTTGCGAGAAAAAATCAACGTGATCAGGAATTGGAAGCCATCATCCGTGGGGAAGACCAGCGTATTCTCTTGGTGATTGGACCATGTTCATCTGATAACGAAGAGGCGGTTCTTGAGTATGCCAAGCGTCTATCTGCTTTGCAAGAAGAGGTCAAAGACCGTATTTTTATGGTCATGCGTGTCTATACGGCTAAACCTCGCACCAATGGAGATGGCTATAAGGGCTTGATTCATCAACCAAATGCGACAGAAGCTCCTAGCTTGATCAATGGGATCAAGGCTGTTCGTCAGCTCCACTACCGCGTGATTACCGAGACGGGAATGACAACAGCGGATGAGATGCTTTATCCTGAAAATCTTCCGCTGGTGGATGATTTGATTTCTTATATGGCTGTTGGAGCTCGTTCTGTAGAGGATCAACAGCACCGTTTTGTAGCGAGTGGAGCAGACTTTTCAACAGGATTTAAAAATCCCACATCTGGAAATCTCAATGTCATGTTTAACGGGATTTATGCAGCACAAAATAAACAGAGTTTCCTCTTCCTCGGTAAAGAGGTGGAAACAACGGGGAATCCATTGTCCCACGCCATTCTTCGCGGTGCCTTGAATGAATACGGGAAAAATATTCCTAACTACTACTATGACAATTTGATGGATACCATTGATCAGTACGAAAAGATGGGCTTGGAAAATCCATTTATCATCATCGATACCAATCATGACAATTCAGGCAAGCAATACATGGATCAAATCCGTATCGTTCGTCAGACCTTGATTAACCGTGACTGGAATGAGAAGATCAAAAAATATGTTCGTGGTTTTATGATTGAGTCCTATCTGGAAGATGGACGTCAAAATGAGCCAGAAGTTTTTGGTAAGTCCATTACAGATCCGTGTCTAGGCTGGGACAACACAGAAGCACTTGTTCGCGAAATTTACCAAACGCTAGGAGAGTAAGATGGCATTTATCGAAAAAGGTCAAGAAATTGATATTGAAGCAATCAAGGCTGCGACCCAGTTGTCACCTGAAGCCTTGCGAAAGAAAGAAGCCCGCGATAGAGAGCTGGCAGCCATCATCTCAGGTGAGGACGACCGAATCCTTTTGGTGATGGGACCGTGTTCTTCAGACAATGAAGAAGCTGTGCTCGAATATGCTCGTCGTTTAGCAGACTTACAGAAAAAAGTTGCAGATAAAATCTTTATTGTGATGCGTGTCTATACGGCTAAACCTCGTACCAATGGAGATGGCTATAAGGGTTTGGTTCATCAGCCGGATACTTCTAAAGCTCCAAGCTTGATTAATGGCATACAAGCTGTTCGTCAGCTGCACTACCGTGTGATTACGGAGACGGGCTTGACGACAGCTGATGAGATGCTTTATCCGTCAAATCTCGTTTTGATCGATGATCTAGTCAGCTACCATGCTGTAGGGGCTCGTTCAGTAGAAGACCAGGAACACCGTTTTGTAGCGTCTGGGATTGATGCTCCAGTTGGGATGAAAAATCCAACATCTGGGAACCTTGGGGTCATGTTTAATGCCATCTATGCAGCTCAAAACAAGCAAACCTTCCTTTACCACGGTCAAGAAGTGGAAACTTCGGGAAATCCTTTGGCCCATGTTATCCTTCGTGGCGCCATGAACGAATATGGTAAAAATGAACCCAATTTCTACTATGAAACCCTCTTAAATGCCATCAATCGTTATGAGACCATGGGACTTGAAAATCCCTTCATTATCATCGATACCAATCATGACAATTCAGGCAAGCAGTATATGGAACAAATTCGCATTGTTCGCCAAGCCTTGCTGAATCGTGACTGGAATGAAAAGATTAAAAAGACGGTTCGAGGCTTTATGATCGAATCTTACCTAGCAGACGGTCGCCAAAATCAACCAGAGGTCTTTGGTTGTTCCATTACCGACCCTTGTCTAGGTTGGGAAAATACAGTAGCCTTGGTAGAAGAAATTTATACTACCTTAACAAAATAAGTGAAAAGGATGGAGTTGGGGGAATCTCAGCTCCTTTTATGAGTATGATAGTTGGACACGGAATTGACATCGAAGAATTGGCTTCGATAGAAAACGCAGTTACACGACGTGAGGGCTTTGCTAAGCGCGTGTTGACCCCTAAAGAAATGGAGCGTTTTACCAGTCTCAAAGGGCGCAGACAGATCGAATACTTGGCAGGTCGCTGGTCGGCTAAGGAGGCCTTTTCCAAGGCTATGGGGACAGGAATTGGTAAACTGACCTTTCAGGATTTGGAAGTTTTGAACAATGAACGAGGGGCTCCTTATTTTAGTCAGTCGCCATTTTCAGGAAAGATTTGGCTGTCAATCAGCCATACAGATCAGTTTGTGACAGCCAGTGTCATTTTGGAGGAAAATCATGAAAGCTAGTCCACATAGACCAACCAAGGCTCTGATATTTCTGGGAGCTATTCGACAAAATATTCAGCAAATGGGGGCTCATATCCCTGAAGGAACGCTCAAGTGGGCAGTGGTCAAGGCCAATGCCTATGGTCATGGGGCAGTAGCTGTTGCCACAGCTATTCAAAATGATGTTGATGGATTTTGTGTTTCCAATATTGATGAAGCCATCGAACTTCGTCAGGCTGGACTCAGCAAGAAAATCCTCATTCTAGGTGTATCTGAGTTAGAAGCTATTGGCCTAGCTAAAGAATACGACATCACTTTGACGGTGGCTGGACTGGAGTGGATTCGAGCGTTGGTTGCCACTGGGGCTGATTTATCTGGCTTATCGGTTCACCTCAAGATTGACTCAGGAATGGGACGGATTGGTTTCCGAGATTCCAGTGAGGCAGAGCAGGCTCAAGCCTTGCTCCAACAACACGGTGCTAGCGTTGAAGGAATTTTTACCCACTTTGCGACTGCAGATGAAGAATCAGATGCCTATTTTAATACCCAGTTAGAACGATTTAAATCTATTTTGGCAAGTATGAAGGACGTTCCAGAGCTGGTTCATGCCAGCAACTCGGCAACGACCCTCTGGCATGCAGAGACTATTTTCAATGCAGTCCGTATGGGAGACGCTATGTATGGTCTCAACCCAAGTGGAGAGGTTTTGAACTTACCCTATGATTTGACTCCAGCCTTGAGTTTGGAGTCTGCCTTGGTCCATGTCAAGACAGTTCCAGCTGGAACTTGCATGGGCTATGGAGCGACTTATCAGGCGGATAGCGAGCAAGTCATCGCGACGGTGCCAATCGGCTATGCGGATGGTTGGACACGTGATATGCAGAATTTCTCAGTCTTGGTAGATGGTCAAGCTTGCCCAATCGTTGGACGGGTTTCTATGGATCAAATCACCATTCGTTTGCCTAAGGTTTACCCGCTAGGAACAAAAGTAACCCTGATCGGCTCAAACGGGGACAAGGAAATCACAGCAACTCAGGTAGCGACCTATCGTGGAACTATTAACTATGAGGTGGTTTGCCTCCTCAGCGACCGCATTCCGAGAGAATATTATTAAAAAGAAAGGAGTGGAGCATGAATCTACATCAACCCTTGCATGTCTTGCCTGGTGTGGGACCAAAGTCAGCAGAGAAATACGCCAAACTAGGAATTGAAAACTTGCAAGACCTCTTGCTCTACTTTCCTTTCCGTTATGAAGATTTCAAAACCAAGCAGGTGCTGGAGCTGGAAGATGGCGAAAAGGCGGTTCTGTCTGGTCAAGTCGTTACTCCTGCTAGTGTCCAGTATTATGGTTTCAAGCGCAATCGTCTGCGCTTTAGCCTCAAGCAGGGAGAAGTCGTTTTTGCGGTGAATTTCTTTAACCAGCCCTATCTAGCTGATAAGATAGAGCTGGGAGCAACCCTGGCTGTCTTTGGGAAATGGGACCGTGCCAAGGCCAGTCTGACTGGGATGAAGGTCCTGGCTCAATTGGAAGATGACCTCCAACCGGTTTATCGTCTGGCTCAAGGAATTAGTCAGGCCAGTCTGGTCAAGGTCATCAAGACGGCTTTTGATCAGGGATTGGACCTCTTGATTGAGGAAAATCTTCCCCAGTCTTTACTTGATAAATACAAACTCATGTCCCGTTGCCAGGCTGTTCGCGCTATGCATTTTCCTAAGGATTTAGCAGAATACAAGCAGGCCCTTCGCCGGATCAAGTTTGAGGAACTCTTTTATTTCCAAATGCAGTTGCAGTCACTCAAGTCTGAAAATAGAGTTCAGGGAAGCGGTCTGGTTCTGAATTGGTCTCAGGAAAAAGTGACAGCTGTTAAAGAAAATCTGCCTTTTGCCCTGACCCAAGCTCAGGAAAAGAGTCTGCAGGAGATTTTGACCGACATGAAGTCCGACCACCACATGAATCGTCTTCTGCAAGGAGATGTAGGGAGCGGAAAGACGGTGGTTGCTGGCTTGGCTATGTTTGCGGCGGTGACGGCTGGATATCAGGCAGTTCTTATGGTGCCAACAGAAATCCTAGCAGAGCAACACTTTGAGAGTTTACAGAACCTTTTTCCAGACTTGAAACTGGCTCTCTTGACAGGATCCTTGAAAGCTGCAGAAAAAAGAGAAGTCTTGGAGACCATTGCCAAGGGTGAGGCTGATTTGATTATCGGAACCCATGCTTTGATACAAGATGGGGTTGATTATGCTCGTCTTGGCTTGATTATCATTGATGAGCAGCACCGTTTTGGTGTGGGGCAAAGGCGTATTTTACGGGAAAAAGGGGACAATCCTGACGTTCTCATGATGACAGCGACGCCCATTCCACGGACGCTAGCCATTACAGCCTTTGGCGATATGGATGTTTCCATTATCGACCAGATGCCAGCAGGGCGGAAGCCGATTGTGACGCGCTGGATTAAGCATGAGCAGCTGCTTCAGGTCTTGACTTGGTTAGAGGGGGAAATTCAAAAAGGTTCGCAAGCCTATGTCATCTCTCCCTTGATTGAAGAATCTGAAGCTCTGGATTTGAAAAATGCCATTGCCTTATCTGAGGAGTTGACAACTCATTTTGCCGGCAAGGCTGAAGTAGCTCTTCTACATGGTAAGATGAAGAGTGATGAAAAAGACCAGATCATGCAGGAATTCAAAGAGCAAAAAACGGATATTCTGGTTTCGACGACGGTTATTGAAGTTGGGGTCAATGTTCCCAATGCAACCGTCATGATTATCATGGATGCCGACCGCTTCGGTCTCAGTCAGCTTCACCAGCTCAGAGGTCGTGTTGGTCGGGGTGACAAGCAGTCCTATGCTGTTCTTGTGGCTAATCCTAAGACTGAGTCTGGGAAGGACCGCATGCGCATCATGACAGAAACGACCAATGGATTTGTCCTTGCGGAGGAAGATTTGAAAATGCGTGGTTCTGGTGAGATTTTCGGAACCAGACAGTCAGGACTTCCAGAGTTTCAAGTGGCGGATATTATCGAAGATTTTCCGATTTTAGAAGAAGCCAGAAAGGTTGCCAGCTACATTAGTTCGATAGAAGGCTGGCAAGAGGATCCAGAATGGCACATGATTGCTCTCAACCTAGAAAAGAGAGAACATCTGGATTAAGCCTTTTCTAAGAAATCTATAAGCTAGCTTTTAGGTTTGGGTCTTATACTAGAGTCATCAAAAAGAAACGAGGACTCTCACATGACTATTAAAGTAACCTACCAAAAGAAATTCCAAACCGTCAAACTAGAGAAAGGAGCTAGCACCTATTGATAAACAAAGAGCGGAAACGCTCTTTTTATTTTTAAAACTACTTTCAGACGATAGGTTTGAGGAAAGAGAATCTAAAATCACTTTCTATTTAGCATTCTTTCTTGCATTGCCTTCCTAGATATGCTAGAGTTATGATAGCGATTACAAAACTAAAGGAGCATGCTATGAAAAATCCAGCTTTGTTAGAAGAAATCAAGACTTATAAAGGACGGGATGAAGTTCCAGAAGATTTTGATGCTTTCTGGGATGAGGAAGTCAAAAAAGTATCCACACTTCCAGCCTACCAGTTGGAGGAAAGAGATTTCCATATTCCCCAAGTCAAGTGCTATGAACTTACTTTTGAAGGAACCAATGAAGGCAAGGTCTATGCACGTGTCGTCCTTCCAAAGAGTGAGGAGAAAGTTCCCCTAATTTTCCATTTCCATGGTTATATGGGACGTGGCTGGGACTGGGCTGATATGCTGGCCTATACTGTGGCTGGTTACGGTGTTGTTTCCATGGATGTGCGGGGCCAGTCGGGCTATTCGCAAGACGGCTTGCGTTCTCCACTAGGAAATACGGTTAAGGGGCATATCATCCGTGGTGCTGTGGAAGGTCGTGAACATCTCTTTTATAAGGATGTCTATCTGGATATTTACCAGTTGATCGAAATTGTTGCTAGTCTGCCACAGGTGGATGAGAAGCTACTTTCTAGTTATGGTGCCTCACAAGGAGGGGCTTTAGCTTTGGTTGCAGCTGCTCTCAATCCTCGGATTCAGCGAACAGTTGCCATCTATCCCTTCTTGTCTGACTTTAGACGAGTGCTTGAGATTGGCAATACCAGTGAAGCCTATGATGAACTCTTCCGATATTTCAAGTTCCACGATCCCTTCCATGAAACAGAGGAGGAAATCATGGCGACTCTTGCCTATATCGATGTGAAAAATCTTGCCCATCGTATTCAAGGTGAGGTCAAGATGATTACGGGCTTGGACGACGATGTTTGCTATCCTATTACCCAGTTTGCGATTTACAACCGCCTAACTTGCGACAAGGCCTATCGCATCATGCCAGAGTATGCTCACGAAGCCATGAATGTTTTTGTCAATGACCAAGTCTATAACTGGCTCTGTGGCAGTGATATTCCTTTTAAGTACGTAAGATAATGAATGAGAGAGCCAAGGAGCTCTCTTTTTATGTCCAAAACCTGAAAGTACTTTTATAAAATTTAAAATATTAAAATATTCTTAAAAGTAAAATCTATTCTGTAGGAACACAGATGTAAATATAAGACTTTATTGTATAATAAAGGAAAAGTCACTTGTGAAAGGAGGAAAAAGGCTGCCGGGTGGTTAAAAACTCGGGCTCAGCAGAAAATGGGAGAGGATTGGGAGCTCTCATTGAGTTGGTTACTTTCTTGTAAAACTTGTCTCTTGAGAGACAATAAAAATTTTTAAAGAAAAAGAAAGCGCTTTATTTTATGAAAAATGAAAGGACAAACATGAATTACAAATCTTTAGATCGGAAACAGCGATACGGAATTCGAAAATTTGCAGTTGGGGCGGCATCTGTAGTGATTGGTACAGTAGTATTTGGAGCAAATCCAGTCTTAGCTCAAGAGCAAGCCAATGCAGCAGGAGCCAATACAGAAACTGTCGAACCTGGTCAAGGTTTATCAGAATTGCCAAAAGAAGCGTCCTCGGGAGATCTTGCTCATTTGGATAAGGATTTGGCTGGTAAATTGGCAGCAGCACAAGACAACGGCGTTGAGGTGGACCAAGATCATTTGAAAAAAAATGAGAGTGCAGAATCAGAAACTCCATCCTCTACGGAAACCCCTGCAGAAGAAGCAAATAAGGAAGAGGAATCAGAGGATCAGGGGGCTATTCCTCGTGACTATTACTCAAGAGATTTAAAAAATGCCAATCCTGTCCTTGAAAAAGAAGATGTTGAAACCAATGCAACAAATGGTCAGAGAGTTGATTTATCAAGTGAACTAAATAAACTAAAGCAACTAAAAAATGCTACAGTTCACATGGAGTTCAAACCAGATGCATCAGCTCCACGCTTTTACAATCTCTTCTCTGTATCCAGTGACACCAAGGAAAATGAGTATTTTACTATGTCGGTCCTTGATAATACAGCTCTTATTGAAGGTCGTGGCGCTAACGGGGAGCAGTTCTATGATAAGTATACAGATGCTCCTTTGAAAGTTCGCCCTGGACAATGGAATTCAGTGACCTTTACTGTCGAACAACCGACAACGGAGTTACCTCATGGTCGAGTTCGTCTCTATGTGAACGGTGTCTTATCTCGAACAAGTCTCAAATCTGGTAACTTCATTAAAGATATGCCAGATGTTAATCAAGCTCAGCTTGGAGCAACCAAACGGGGCAATAAAACAGTTTGGGCATCAAACCTACAAGTTCGAAACCTAACCGTTTACGATCGTGCTTTAAGCCCAGATGAAGTTCAAACACGGAGTCAATTATTTGAAAGAGGTGAATTGGAACAGAAACTTCCTGAGGGAGCAAAAGTCACTGAGAAAGAAGACGTCTTTGAAGGTGGTAGGAACAATCAACCAAATAAAGATGGTATCAAGAGTTATCGTATCCCAGCTCTTCTCAAGACAGATAAAGGAACGCTGATTGCAGGAACGGATGAAAGACGTTTGCACCATTCTGACTGGGGAGATATTGGGATGGTTGTTCGTCGCAGCTCAGATAATGGAAAAACATGGGGAGACCGAATCGTAATCTCAAATCCTCGTGACAATGAGCATGCTAAACATGCAGATTGGCCATCTCCAGTCAATATTGATATGGCCTTGGTGCAAGACCCTGAAACAAAGAGAATTTTTGCAATTTACGACATGTTCCTTGAAAGTAAGGCAGTATTTTCATTGCCAGGGCAAGCTCCGAAAGCTTATGAACAAGTGGGAGATAAAGTTTATCAAGTTTTATATAAGCAAGGAGAATCAGGTCGCTATACGATTCGAGAAAACGGAGAGGTTTTCGACCCTCAAAACAGAAAGACAGATTATCGCGTCGTCGTTGACCCTAAAAAACCAGCCTACAGCGATAAGGGAGATTTGTATAAAGGGAATGAGCTAATCGGGAATATTTATTTTGAGTATAGCGAGAAGAATATTTTTAGAGTTTCCAATACCAACTACCTATGGATGTCCTACAGTGATGACGATGGGAAGACTTGGTCTGCACCAAAAGATATTACACATGGGATTCGGAAAGATTGGATGCACTTCCTAGGAACTGGACCTGGTACGGGGATTGCCTTGCGTACTGGGCCTCATAAGGGAAGACTGGTGATTCCAATTTATACAACAAACAACGTTTCCTACCTAAGTGGTTCTCAATCATCTCGTGTAATTTATTCAGATGATCATGGTGAAACATGGCAAGCAGGGGAAGCAGTTAATGATAACCGTCCAGTAGGCAACCAAACCATTCATTCTTCGACCATGAATAATCCAGGCGCCCAAAATACGGAGTCAACTGTTGTTCAGTTGAATAATGGAGATCTCAAGCTCTTTATGCGTGGGTTGACTGGTGATCTTCAGGTTGCGACCAGTCATGATGGGGGAGCAACGTGGGATAAGGAAATCAAACGTTATCCTCAAGTAAAAGACGTTTATGTTCAAATGTCCGCTATTCACACCATGCATGAAGGCAAGGAATACATTCTACTCAGCAATGCTGGTGGTCCTGGGCGCAACAATGGTTTGGTTCACCTGGCTCGTGTTGAGGAGAATGGTGAGTTGACATGGCTGAAACACAATCCTATACAAAGTGGTAAGTTTGCCTACAACTCGCTCCAAGAACTCGGAAATGGCGAATATGGTTTGCTTTATGAGCATGCGGATGGTAATCAAAACGATTATACTTTATCCTATAAGAAATTTAACTGGGATTTCTTGACTAAGGAAAGAATTTCTCCTAAAGAAGCAAAAGTAAAATATGCTATCCAAAAATGGCCAGGTATTATTGCCATGGAGTTCGATTCGGAAGTATTGGTAAACAAGGCTCCGACCCTTCAATTGGCAAATGGCAAGACAGCAACCTTTATGACCCAGTACGATACAAAAACTCTCCTATTCACAATAGATCCAGAGGATATGGGTCAAAGAATTACAGGTCTAGCTGAGGGTGCAATTGAAAGCATGCACAATTTACCAGTTTCTTTAGCTGGCTCTAAACTAAGCGATGGTATTAATGGCAGTGAAGCTGCTATCCATGAGGTTCCAGAGTTCACAGGTGGTGTAAATGCAGAAGAAGCGGCTGTGTCAGAGGTACCAGAGTACACTGGACCATTGGCAACAGCAGGTGAAGAACCCGCTCCAACAGTAGAAAACCCTGAATTCGCAGGTGGTGTTAATGCAGAAGAAGCAGCTGTGTCAGAGGTACCAGAGTACACAGGTCCATTGGCAACAGCAGGTGAAGAACCCGCTCCAACAGTAGATAAGCCTGAATTTACAGGTGGGGTCAACGCTGTTGAAGCGGCAGTCCACGAACTGCCAGAGTTCAAGGGTGGAGTCAATGCTGTTCTAGCAGCCTCAAACGAGCTTCCGGAATATAGAGGAGGTGCTAACTTTGTCTTGGCAGCTTCAAATGACCTGCCAGAGTATAAGGGTGGTGTCAATGGTGCTGAGGCAGCAGTCCTTGAAGTGCCAGAGTACAAGGGAGACACCAATCTAGTATTAGTAGCTGCAGACAACAAACTGTCTCTAGTCCAAGATGTGACCTATCAAGCGCCAGCCGCTAAACAAGATGAACTTCCAAATACGGGAAGCAAGGAAACAAGCTCACTGCTTTCCCTTGGCTTTGCGGGCGTCCTCTTATCACTCTTTGCATTTGGAAAAAAGAGAAAAGAATAATAAGTAAAAGCTTTTTGAGTAGGTCTCGGAAGAGGTAGCAGGTTTTCAAGCCTGCTATCTTTCTTTATTAAATTTAGGTTGATTCGAAATCATAAGAGGTCTGAAACTACTTTCAGGATAGTCTGTTCTATAAAATAGTTTTGAAACTGAAATCTATTCTACTACAAGCTATTGAAAGCGCTTAACAAATGATATATAATAAGCCCATAAGAACAAGAAAGGGAGGAAAGAGGATGCCACAGATCAGCAAAGAAGCCTTGATTGAACAAATCAAAGATGGAATCATTGTCTCTTGCCAGGCACTTCCTCACGAACCGCTTTATACAGAAGCGGGAGGAGTCATTCCCTTGCTAGTCAAAGCGGCTGAGCAAGGTGGAGCAGTCGGTATCCGAGCAAACAGTGTTCGCGATATCAAGGAGATTAAGGAGGTTACGAAACTCCCGATTATCGGGATTATCAAACGTGACTATCCGCCACAGGAGCCTTTCATTACAGCTACGATGAAAGAAGTAGATGAACTGGCTGAACTAGACATCGAGGTCATTGCTCTGGATTGTACCAAACGTGAACGTTACGATGGTTTGGAAATTCAGGACTTTATCCGACAAGTCAAAGAAAAATATCCGCATCAACTCTTGATGGCTGATACCAGTACCTTTGAAGAGGGAATAGCAGCGGTTGAAGCAGGAATTGATTTTGTTGGAACAACCCTATCAGGTTATACCTCTTATAGTCCTAAGGTAGATGGTCCAGACTTTGAACTGATCAAAAAACTCTGCGATGCCGGTGTGGATGTCATCGCTGAAGGGAAGATTCATACACCAGAACAAGCTAAGCAAATCCTTGAGTATGGGGTGCGAGGTATCGTTGTTGGTGGAGCTATTACTAGACCAAAAGAGATTACGGAACGCTTTGTTGCCGGTCTCAAATAACACAATCTCAAAACAGAGGAGAGTGGTTGATGCGTCGGACAAAATGAAAACGTATACAAATATAAAGAACTCATTATCCAATATGGATACGCTTATCAATTAGGAGAATACAAATGAAATTTAGAAAACTAGCTTGTACAGTACTTGCGGGTGCTGCGATTCTTGGCCTTGCGGCTTGTGGTAACTCTGGTGGAAGCAAAGATGCTGGAAGCTCTAGTAGCGATAGCGGAAAAACAGAAATCACATGGTGGGCATTCCCAGTCTTCACACAAGAAAAAACGGGTGACGGTGTTGGAACTTATGAAAAATCAATCATCGAAGCTTTTGAAAAAGCAAATCCAGATGTAAAAGTGAAATTGGAAACCATCGACTTTAAGTCAGGTCCAGAAAAGATCACAACAGCTATCGAAGCAGGAACAGCGCCAGACGTACTCTTTGACGCACCAGGACGTATCATCCAATACGGTAAAAATGGTAAATTGGCTGAGTTGAACGACCTCTTCACAGACGAATTCGTTAAAGATGTGAACAACGAAAACATCGTACAAGCAAGTAAGGCTGGAGACAAAGCATACATGTATCCAATCAGTTCAGCTCCATTCTACATGGCCATGAACAAGAAGATGTTGGAGGATGCTGGAGTTGCAAACCTTGTAAAAGAAGGTTGGACAACTGATGACTTTGAAAAAGTTTTGAAAGCGCTTAAAGATAAAGGATATACACCAGGTTCATTGTTCAGTTCTGGTCAAGGGGGAGACCAAGGAACACGTGCCTTCATCGCAAACCTTTATGGCGGTTCTGTAACAGACAAAGACGTAACCAAATATACAACAGACGATCCTAAATTCGTCAAAGGTCTTGAAAAAGCTGCTAGCTGGATCAAGGATGGTCTATTGAACAACGGTTCACAATTTGACGGTGGAGCAGACATCCAAAACTTTGCGAACGGTCAAACATCATACACAATCCTTTGGGCACCAGCTCAAAACGGTATCCAAGCGAAACTCTTGGAAGCAAGTAAGGTAGATGTGGTAGAAGTACCATTCCCATCAGACTCAGGTAAACCATCTCTTGAATACCTTGTAAACGGATTTGCAGTATTTAACAACAAAGACGATAAGAAAATCGCAGCTGCTAAGAAATTCGTTCAATTCATCGCTGATGACAAAGAATGGGGTCCTAAAGACGTTGTTCGTACAGGTGCCTTCCCAGTTCGTACTTCATTTGGCAAACTTTATGAAGACAAACGTATGGAAACAATCAGTGGCTGGACTAAATACTACTCACCATACTACAACACTATCGATGGATTTGCTGAAATGAGAACACTTTGGTTCCCAATGTTGCAATCTGTATCAAATGGTGACGAAAAACCAGCGGATGCTTTGAAAACCTTCACTGAAAAAGCTAACGAAACAATCAAAAAAGCTACAAAACAATAAGCACTAAGTCAGATTGATTCCCCCTTTTCCCTGTGCACTAAAGTGTAAGAAAAGGGGGACTTTTGTTTGAAATGGTAGGAACTGTCACGAAATTAAAATGAAGTTCTTACATAAGCGAATCTTAAAAAATTTCATTTTGATTTTAAAACAGTTTAAGAAAATCAAAAAATATTCTATTTGAAAGAGAGGTGCCGACTGTGAAAGTCAATAAAATTCGCATGCGGGAAACAGTGATTTCCTATGCTTTCCTAGCACCAGTATTATTCTTCTTTGTGATCTTTGTCTTGGCTCCTATGATTATGGGATTCATTACAAGTTTCTTTAACTACTCCATGACGAAATTTGAGTTTGTAGGCTTGGACAACTACATTCGTATGTTTAAAGATCCTGTCTTTACCAAGTCTTTGATCAATACCGTTATCTTGGTTATCGGATCTGTTCCGATTGTAGTTCTCTTCTCGCTCTTTGTAGCATCTCAAACCTATCATCAAAATGCCATTGCCCGTTCTTTCTATCGTTTCGTCTTCTTCCTACCAGTTGTAACAGGTAGTGTTGCCGTTACGGTTGTATGGAAATGGATCTATGACCCCCTATCAGGGATTCTAAACTTTGTCCTTAAGTCAAGTCATATCATCAGCCAAAACATTTCTTGGTTGGGTGATAAAAACTGGGCTTTGCTAGCGATTATGATCATCCTTTTGACAACATCTGTTGGTCAACCGATTATCCTTTATATCGCTGCTATGGGAAATATTGATAACTCACTAGTTGAAGCAGCGCGTGTTGATGGTGCGACTGAGTTCCAAGTGTTCTGGAAAATCAAATGGCCTAGCCTTCTTCCAACAACTCTTTACATCGCAATTATTACGACTATCAACTCATTCCAATGTTTCGCCTTGATTCAGCTCTTGACATCTGGTGGTCCAAACTACTCAACAAGTACCTTGATGTACTACCTTTACGAAAAAGCCTTCCAATTGACAGAATACGGCTATGCAAACACTATCGGTGTCTTCTTGGCAATTATGATTGCGATCGTAAGTTTTGTTCAATTTAAAGTACTTGGAAACGACGTAGAATACTAAAGAAAGGAGACAGCTATGCAATCTACACAAAAGAAACCCTTAACAGCTTTCACTGTTATTTCAACGATTATCTTGCTCTTGTTGACCGTGCTGTTCATCTTTCCATTCTACTGGATCTTGACAGGGGCCTTCAAATCACAGCCTGATACCATTATGATTCCGCCACAGTGGTTCCCTAAAATGCCAACCATGGAGAACTTCCAACAACTCATGGTGCAAAATCCTGCTATGCAGTGGATGTGGAACTCTGTATTTATCTCACTGGTAACCATGTTCCTAGTGTGTGCAACCTCTTCTCTAGCAGGTTATGTCTTGGCTAAAAAACGTTTCTATGGTCAGCGCATTCTCTTTGCAGTCTTTATCGCTGCCATGGCTCTTCCAAAACAAGTTGTCCTTGTACCATTGGTGCGTATCGTCAACTTCATGGGAATTCACGATACTCTTTGGGCAGTTATCTTGCCTTTGATCGGATGGCCATTCGGGGTCTTCCTCATGAAACAGTTCAGTGAAAATATTCCAACAGAATTGCTTGAATCAGCTAAAATCGACGGTTGTGGTGAAATTCGTACTTTCTGGAGCGTAGCCTTCCCTATTGTGAAGCCAGGATTTGCAGCCCTTGCAATCTTTACCTTCATCAATACTTGGAACGACTACTTTATGCAGTTGGTTATGTTGACTTCACGTCAAAACTTGACCATCTCACTCGGGGTTGCGACCATGCAGGCCGAAATGGCAACCAACTATGGTTTGATCATGGCTGGTGCAGCTCTTGCAGCCGTGCCAATCGTAACCGTCTTCCTTGTCTTCCAAAAATCCTTCACTCAGGGTATCACTATGGGAGCTGTTAAAGGATAATACTCTGCGAAAATCGAATTCAGACAATGTCAGCATCACCTTGCCATACTTAAGTATTGCCTGCGGTTAGCTTCCTAGTTTGTTCTTCGATTTTCATTGAGTATAGGAAAAACTGTCTATCAAAATTCAGAAGAATATGTTATAGACTAAGAGAAATATAGTTTTATAAGTGTCTACAAAATGGAAAGTACACAGTTACTTCGTGAAGTTTTGTCAGACACTTATAAACTTAATTTACGATTTTAGTTAACTATCAGAAACGAAGGAAACAGTATGATTTTTGACGATTTGAAAAACATCGCCTTTTACAAGGGAATCCATCCCAATCTAGACAAGGCTATCGACTATCTCTATCAGCACCGTAAGGATTCTTTCGAACTCGGTAAGTATGAGATTGACGGGGACAAGGTCTTTCTAGTTGTGCAGGAAAATGTCCTCAATCAAGCTGAAAATGATCAGTTTGAGCACCATAAACACTATGCAGATTTGCATTTACTGGTAGAAGGGCATGAATATTCGAGCTACGGTTCACGTATCAAAGACGAGGCGGTAGCATTTGATGAAGCGAGTGACATTGGTTTTGTCCATTGTCATGAACGCTACCCACTATTGTTGGGCTATCACAATTTTGCGATTTTCTTTCCTGGAGAACCGCACCAGCCAAATGGCTATGCAGGTATGGAAGAAAAAGTTCGTAAATATCTCTTTAAAATTTTGATTGATTAAAAGAATCAGGAGGAGCAAACATGGCACAAAAAGGAGTAAGCCTTATCAAGGCAGCATTTGATACAGATAATTTTCTCATGCGTTTTAGTGAGAAGGTCTTGGATATCGTCACAGTCAATCTTCTTTTTGTTGTCTCTTGTTTGCCTATCGTGACGATTGGAGTGGCAAAAATCAGCCTCTACCAAACTATGTTTGAGATTAAGAGAAGCAGGCGAGTGCCTGTTTTCAGAACCTATCTGAGAGCTTTCAAGCAAAATCTGAAACTGGGGCTTCAGTTGGGTCTGTTAGAGTTGGGCATTGTGTCATTAAGCCTTCTAGACCTCTATCTCTTCTGGGGACAGACTGCTTTGCCTTTCCAGATTGTGAAAGCCATTTGTTTGGGGATTCTCATCTTCCTCACTCTGGTGATGTTGGCTAGTTATCCCATCGCTGCGCGCTATGATTTATCTTGGAAAGAAGTGCTGCAAAAAGGGCTTATCTTGGCAAGTTTTAACTTTCCATGGTTCTTCCTCATGTTAGCCATTCTCTTTCTTATTGTGATGATTCTTTATCTATCCGCCTTCACTCTCCTTTTGGGTGGGGCAGCTTTTATCCTCTTTGGTTTTGGTTTGCTGGTCTTTCTCCAAGCAGGATTGATGGAGAGAATTTTCACCAAATACCAGTAGGATGGCTTGTTTCTGAAACTACTTTCAATCGTTAAAGTTTCTAAAATACAAGTAGAAACTAAAATCTAAGTGTATACAAGATATTGAAAGCGATTTTCACAAGGTGTATACTAAACTTGTAAAAAATAGAACTGCTCTCAGCAGAAAAAAGAAATCTTAGGAGAAAATCTATGTCAGATTTGAAAAAATACGAAGGTGTCATTCCAGCCTTCTACGCATGTTATGATGATCAAGGAGAAGTAAGTCCAGAGCGTACGCGTGCCTTGGTTCAATACTTCATTGATAAAGGTGTTCAAGGTCTCTATGTCAATGGTTCTTCTGGTGAATGTATCTACCAAAGTGTAGAAGACCGCAAGTTGATTTTGGAAGAAGTCATGGCAGTTGCTAAGGACAAATTGACAATCATTGCTCACGTAGCTTGCAACAATACTAAAGACAGTATGGAACTTGCTCGCCATGCGGAAAGCTTGGGAGTAGATGCTATCGCAACAATCCCACCGATTTACTTCCGCTTGCCTGAGTACTCAGTTGCCAAATACTGGAACGACATTAGTGCCGCAGCACCAAACACAGACTACGTTATCTACAACATTCCTCAATTAGCAGGTGTTGCTTTGACTCCAAGTCTTTACACTGAAATGTTGAAGAATCCACGTGTTATCGGTGTTAAGAACTCTTCTATGCCAGTTCAAGATATCCAAACCTTTGTCAGCCTTGGTGGAGAAGACCACATCGTCTTTAATGGTCCAGATGAACAGTTCCTAGGTGGACGACTCATGGGTGCCAAAGCTGGTATCGGTGGTACTTATGGTGCTATGCCAGAACTCTTCTTGAAACTCAATGAGTTGATTGCTGAGAAAGACTTGGAAACAGCGCGTGAATTGCAATACGCTATCAATGCAATCATTGGCAAACTCACTTCTGCACATGGAAATATGTACGGTGTGATTAAGGAAGTCTTGAAGATCAATGAAGGCTTGAACATTGGTTCAGTTCGTTCGCCATTGACGCCAGTAACCGAAGAAGATCGCCCAGTTGTAGAAGCAGCAGCACAATTGATTCGTGAAACCAAGGAGCGCTTCCTCTAATCCATAAGGAGGTATTTATGACACACTACGTTGCAATTGATATCGGTGGAACCAATATCAAATATGGCTTGATTGACCAAGAAGGCCAACTTGTTGAATCGCATGAAATGCCAACCGAGGCGCATAAGGGTGGACCTCATATCTTACAAAAGACAAAAGATATCGTAGCCAGCTATTTAGAAAAAGGCCCAGTAGCAGGTGTTGCCATTTCTTCTGCAGGAATGGTGGATCCTGATAAGGGGGAAATTTTCTACGCTGGTCCTCAGATTCCCAACTATGCAGGAACCCAGTTCAAGAAGGAAATCGAGACGAGTTTTAATATTCCTTGCGAGATTGAGAATGACGTCAATTGTGCAGGTCTGGCTGAGGCAGTATCTGGTTCAGGCACGGGAGCGAGTGTCACTCTTTGCTTGACCATTGGAACCGGTATCGGTGGTTGCTTGATTATGGGTGGGAAGGTCTTCCATGGATTTAGTAATTCAGCCTGCGAAGTTGGTTATATGCACATGCAGGATGGAGCTTTTCAGGATCTTGCTTCTACGACAGCCCTGGTAGAATATGTAGCAGCAGCTCATGGTGACTCAGTTGATCAGTGGAATGGCCGACGCATTTTCAAGGAAGCTACTGAAGGAAACAAGATCTGTATGGCTGGTATTGACCGCATGGTAGACTATTTAGGAAAAGGTCTGGCAAATATTTGCTACGTTGCCAATCCAGAAGTGGTCATTCTCGGTGGCGGGATCATGGGGCAAGAGGCTATCCTCAAACCGAAGATCCGCACAGCCTTGAAGGCGGCCTTGGTGCCAAGCCTAGCTGAAAAAACACGATTAGAATTTGCCCATCACCAAAACACAGCAGGGATGTTGGGAGCCTATTATCATTTCAAAACAAAACAATCCTAGTTTGGAGCTATAGAATTAAGAAAAACACTGAATCACTACTCGAGTGAAAACTGTTTTGCTTAATTCTTTTTTTATTGAAAAATTTAAGCCAAAGGAGGTAATCGTGAGAAACTAGGAGAAAATAACCACCTTGAATGAAAGGTTAGGCCGAGATAAAGAACTACAAGGCGAGAGCAATTCTATCATCCATTGAATTGATATTTAGCTTGAGTAAATGGGAAAATGTGGAAAAATGATATAATGAGATGGATGAAAAATTGACAAATTAGAATTTCTAGAGGTGAGAAAATGTAATGGCAACTGATTCACCTGAAATCGAAATCATATAAAATTACGAGGAGATTGTAAGATGAACAATTATATAAAATTAAATGAAGATAGATGGAATAATGTAAAAAATGACTATACTGAGCCATTGACACAGGAAGAATTAGAAGAAGTTAGAAAGCATCCAATTTCTGTTGCCTTAACTGTTGGGAAAAAAGTTCCGATAGAATGGTTTGAAAAAGCAAACGGGAAAAAGATATTAGGGTTAGCTTGTGGTGGTGGACAGCAGGGTCCCGTTTTTGCTGCAAAAGGTTATGATGTCACCATTATGGATTTTTCTAAATCACAATTAGAAAGAGATGAGTTGGTTGCTAAAAGAGAAGGCTTAAAAATCAATACGGTTCAAAGCGATATGACAAAACCATTTCCATTTGAAAATGAAACTTTTGATATTATTTTTAATCCAGTTTCAAATGTATATATAGAAGATTTAGAAAACATGTATAAAGAAGCCTCTCGCGTATTGAAAAAGGGTGGACTCTTAATGGTCGGATTTATGAATCCTTGGATCTACATGTATGATGCTGACATTGTATGGGACAAACCCGATGAGGAATTGCTTTTAAAGTTTTCACTCCCTTTTAATTCAAGAGAGCTTGAAGAGGAAGGCAAAATCACCATCAATCCAGAATATGGATATGAATTTAGCCATACCTTAGAAAGTCAGATTAGAGGACAACTAAAAAACGGTCTCGCTATGATCGATTTTTATGAATCATGTGATAAAAGGCATCGATTGTCACCTTATGGAAATGATTATATCGCTACACTTTGCATTAAACTATAATCTTATATAACGTACTTCTGAAGAATAGCTCGTTTTATTTTCCTGAAGGGTTAAAATCTAAATCTCACTTTGTCGAAGCAAAACGATTAAATAAAATTAAAGAGAGGAAGTAAAAGCAGCACATAGTCGCTACTTCTTTTTTTGATGTCAAACATTCAAAAATGGAAAGGAGAATTTAAGGAAGAACTGAAAAGCCCAGATAAAAAAGGCATTAGCACAAAGAGAAAGATTGGAAAGACTACCTATGTGCCTACTATCATTTCAAGACAAAACAATCCTAGTTTGGCTCAACCAAACTAGGATTTTCTAACGCGTTTTTGTCTACGATAGCCATTGAGTTTTTTATTTTCCCAATAGCTGTTAAAGATTTTTTCTTTGCTATCGCGATTGATTTCTAAAAAGTAGGCATAAATCAAATCTATTAAAATGAGCATAGGGAGTTGAGCGGAAATACGCTGGATGTAAGAAGATTGACTGTGGCTTGCGACAAGGACCGTTTCGGTATAGGCATGACTGTTTTTGTTTGGAGCGCTGGTAAATAAAATGGTCTTGGCACCCATTTCCTTGGCATCCAACAAACTATCGAGGACGGATTGGGTAGTTCCTGATAGGGAAAAGCCAAGTACCAGACAGTTTTCATCCATGATACTGGTCGTCCAAGCAAAGCCATCCCGATCGGTCAAAGCTTCACAGACAACACCTAGACGCATAAAGCGCAGTTTCATCTCACGGGCAATCAGACCAGAACTTCCCGTCCCAAAAAAGTAAACTCGTTCAGCGTCATCGATTAATTGGGCGACGCGTTCCAGTTGTTCTTCGTCAATCAAATCCTGAGTTTGTTCTCGCATGATACTGTAGCTTCGCAAAACACGTTTGGTCAAAGGACTGTGTTTGTGCGAATGAGTGTCCGGTTTACTAGCCTGATGCTGGTATTGAAAGACGAACTCTCGGTAGCCTGTAAAACCACACTTTTTGGCAAAGCGGGTCAAGGCTGCTTGGGAGATATGTAATTTCTGGGTAACTTGCTGAGAAGAGAGATCATCTTGGATCGTTTCAGCTTGTAAAAAATAGCGAGCGATTTCTTGCTCGAGCTCGGTTAATTCTTCAAAATGGAGATCGATTATGGTTGCGATATCTGGCTTGTTCATGAGGCTCCTTTTTATGAGTCAAAGTCTTAAAAGTTAACGCTTTCCTAACTATTACTATCATTATATCATAGAAAATAGGATAACCAAATAAAAAGGCATTTTCAGTTAAAAGTCAAAAAATGCTTCGACTTTTCCAAGAGTTTCTCCGTAAAATATGGTACAATGAAATGTACTGAGCTTTACCTGTTTGCTCTATTATTTTAGGGGAAATAAGGGTAAAAATCAGAAATTTTTCTAGAAAAGAGTCTTAGCTGTATGAGAAAATTTAATAGCCATTCGATTCCGATTCGGCTTAATTTATTATTTGCGATTGTCATCCTGCTCTTTATGGCCATTATTGGTCGTTTGTTATACATGCAGGTGCTCAATAAAGATTTCTATGAAACAAAATTGGCCTCAGCCAGCCAAACAAGGGTAACAACCAGTTCAGCTCGTGGACAGATCTATGATGCGGCAGGGAAACCCTTGGTAGAAAATACTGTCAAGCAAGTTGTTTCTTTCACACGAAACAATAAAATGACAGCAACTGAATTGAAGGAGACAGCCAAGAAACTCCTCACGTATGTAAATGTAACCTCTCCTGATCTGACAGATCGACAGATTGCAGACTACTACTTGGCGGACCAGGATATTTACAAAAAAACAGTCGAATCCTTGCCAAGCGACAAACGCCTGGATTCAGATGGGAACCGCTTATCGGAAGCGACACTTTACAATAATGCGGTTGAAAGCATTGACGTGAGTCAACTTAATTATACAGATGACCAGAAAAAGGAAATCTATCTCTTTAGTCAGCTCAATGCCGTTGAAAATTTTGCGACGGGTACCATTTCTACGGATGCCTTAGATGATACCCAAGTTGCTCTCGTTGCGTCAGCGTCCAAGGAATTACCAGGTATCAGCATTTCAACCTCATGGGATCGTAAAGTACTGGATACATCTTTATCGACAATCGTCGGTAGCGTTTCAAATGAAAAGTCAGGACTTCCAGCAGAGGAAGTTGATGCCTATCTCAAAAAAGGGTATTCTCTCAATGACCGAGTGGGAACTTCCTATCTTGAAAAGCAATATGAAGATGTTCTTCAAGGCAAACGCTCCGTCAAAGAAATCCACCTCGACAAACACGGAAATATGGAAAGTGTGGAAAATGTCGAAGAAGGAAGCAAAGGAAACAATATCAAGTTAACGGTTGACCTAGCTTTCCAGAATGGTGTGGACGACCTACTCAAGAGCTACTTCAACTCAGAGTTGGGCAATGGTGGAGCCAAATACTCTGAAGGAGTCTACGCTGTAGCTCTTAATCCTAAAACCGGAGCAGTTTTGGCCATGTCAGGTGTCAAGCATGATGTCGAATCCGGAAAATTAAGTTCAGATTCGCTTGGAACGGTAACCAATGTCTTTGTCCCAGGTTCGGTTGTTAAGGCAGCAACTATCAGCTCTGGTTGGGAGAATGGAGTTTTGTCAGGAAATCAAACCTTGACAGACCAACCGATTGTCTTCCAAGGTTCAGCTCCGATTAATTCTTGGTACACTCAGGCCTACGGTTCATTTCCGATTACAGCTGTAGAAGCTTTGGAGTATTCATCTAATGCCTACATGGTTCAAACGGCTTTGGGTATCATGGGTCAAACTTATCAACCTAATATGTTTGTTGGAACTAGTAATTTGGAATCAGCTATGGGGAAATTGCGTGCGACATTTGCGGAATATGGTCTAGGTGCTTCAACGGGCATCGACCTTCCAGATGAGTCAACTGGTTTTATACCAAAAGAGTATAATTTTGCTAATTACATTACCAATGCATTTGGCCAGTTTGATAACTATACTCCAATGCAATTGGCCCAGTATGTTGGAACCATTGCCAACAATGGCGTACGTTTGGCTCCTCACATCGTTGAAGGGGTTTATGGAAACAATGACCAAGGTGGCTTAGGTAGTCTGGTTCAAGAAACAGCCACTAAGGAACTAAACAAGGTCAATATTTCAGAATCAGATATGGCTATCTTGCAGCAAGGTTTCTATCAAGTTTCGCATGGAACGAGCGCTCTGACAACTGGTCGTGCCTTTTCAAATGGCGCAGCCGTTTCCATCAGCGGGAAAACGGGTACTGCCGAAAGTTACGTTAATGGCGGTCAAAAAGCCAATAATACCAACGCAGTCGCCTATGCACCGACCGAAAATCCTCAAATCGCGGTCGCAGTCGTCTTTCCTCATAATACCAACCTTACAAACGGTGTCGGACCTTCGATTGCGCGTGATATCATCAATCTTTATAACCAACACCATCCAATGAATTAGAAAGGAACTTATGCTGTATCCAACGCCTATTGCCAAGCTGATTGATAGCTATTCAAAGTTACCAGGTATCGGAATCAAAACGGCTACCCGCCTAGCCTTCTATACCATTGGAATGTCTGATGACGATGTCAATGAATTTGCCAAAAACCTTCTATCTGCCAAGCGGGAATTGACCTATTGTTCCATCTGTGGTCGCTTGACGGATGATGATCCCTGCTCTATCTGCACAGATCCGACTCGAGACCAGACAACGATCTTGGTGCTAGAGGATAGTCGTGATGTGGCTGCTATGGAAAATATCCAAGAATACCACGGACTCTATCATGTCTTACATGGTCTTATTTCTCCAATGAATGGTATCAGTCCAGATGATATCAATCTCAAGAGCCTCATGACTCGTCTTATGGACAGTGAAGTTTCAGAGGTTATTGTGGCAACCAATGCGACGGCAGATGGAGAAGCGACATCTATGTATCTCTCTCGTCTCCTCAAGCCAGCTGGCATCAAGGTCACTCGCCTAGCACGAGGACTAGCCGTGGGAGC
Source organism: Streptococcus oralis subsp. oralis (assembly GCF_002096455.1). Lineage (GTDB taxonomy): Bacteria > Bacillota > Bacilli > Lactobacillales > Streptococcaceae > Streptococcus > Streptococcus oralis_CY. The sequence goes on from NZ_NCUL01000004.1 coordinate 100,362, forward strand.
AGATATCGAGTATGCGGACGAAGTCACACTCTTACGAGCCATTGAAAATCGGACAGAGTTGTAGAAGTAGACAAATTTACGAACTAAATTTATTCATAAGAAAATTAAGGAGACCGACTTTGATGTTATAGGTCTCTTTTATGTTTCTTAAATTCTAGTACCATGTTCAAGTTTCAAAAAAGAAGCAAATATGATATACTAAAGAACGAGTATTCTATTAGAATTAGGACAAGCAATATGAAACAAACAATTATTCTTTTATACGGTGGGCGTAGTGCAGAGCGTGAAGTCTCTGTCCTTTCAGCTGAAAGTGTTATGCGTGCGGTCAACTACGACCGTTTCACAGTCAAGACTTTCTTCATCAGCCAGTCAGGTGACTTTATTAAAACACAGGAATTTAGCCAGACCCCAGGTCAAGAAGACCGTCTCATGACCAATGAAACTATTGATTGGGATAAGAAAATAGTGCCAAGTTCCATCTACGAAGAAGGCGCAGTGGTCTTTCCGGTTCTTCATGGTCCGATGGGAGAAGATGGCTCTGTTCAAGGATTCTTGGAAGTTTTGAAAATGCCTTACGTTGGTTGTAACATCTTGTCATCCAGCCTTGCCATGGATAAAATTACGACTAAGCGTGTCTTGGAGTCTGCCGGGATTGCCCAAGTACCTTATGTGGCCATCGTCGAAGGTGATGATGTGACTGCTAAAATCGCTGAAGTTGAAGAAAAATTGACTTATCCAGTCTTCACGAAGCCGTCGAACATGGGTTCAAGTGTCGGTATTTCTAAGTCTGAAAACCATGAGGAACTCCGCCAAGCTTTGGAGCTTGCCTTTCAATATGACAGCCGTGTCTTGGTAGAGCAAGGGGTAAATGCGCGTGAAATCGAGGTTGGTCTCTTGGGCAACTACGATGTGAAGAGCACTTTGCCAGGAGAAGTGGTCAAGGATGTTGCCTTTTATGACTACGATGCCAAATACATCGATAACAAGATTACAATGGATATCCCAGCTAGAATTAGTGATGATGTGGTAGCTGTCATGCGCCATAATGCAGAAACAGCCTTCCGTGCAATCGGTGGCCTTGGTCTATCTCGTTGTGATTTCTTCTATACAGATAGGGGCGAAATTTTCCTAAACGAGCTTAATACCATGCCAGGTTTTACCCAGTGGTCTATGTATCCACTACTTTGGGACAATATGGGAATCAGCTACCCAGAACTAATCGAGCATTTGGTTGACCTTGCTAAGCAAAGTTTTGACAAGCGCGAAGCACATTTGCTATAAAAATGAAAGAGAGGGTAGAAGCCAGAACGATCACTGCATGGTGACTAGAGTTCTTGGACTTCAACCCTTTTTAAAGGAGTAGAAATGAAATTAACGATCCATGAAGTTGCCCAAGCTGTTGGAGCTAAAAATGATGTTAGTCTTTTTGCGGACGTTCAGTTAGAAAAGGCTGAGTTTGACAGTCGTTTGATTGGGACGGGAGATTTGTTTGTGCCGCTCAAAGGTGTGCGTGATGGTCATGACTTTATCGAAACGGCTTTTGAAAATGGTGCTGCAGTAACCTTGTCTGAGAAAGAGGTTGCAAATCATCCCTACATTCTAGTAGATGACGTTTTGACTGCTTTTCAAACTCTCGCAGCTTACTATCTTGAAAAAACGGCTGTTGATGTCTTTGCGGTTACGGGTTCAAATGGCAAGACGACGACCAAGGATATGTTGGCGCATTTACTGTCAACAACCTACAAGACCTACAAAACCCAAGGCAATTACAATAACGAGATTGGCCTTCCCTATACGGTTCTCCATATGCCTGAGGAAACAGAAAAGTTGGTCTTGGAGATGGGGCAGGATCACTTGGGAGATATCCATCTCTTGTCTGAATTGGCTCATCCTAAGACAGCCATTGTGACCTTGGTTGGAGAGGCTCATTTGGCCTTTTTCAAAGACCGTTCGGAGATTGCTAAAGGGAAGATGCAAATTGCTGATGGTATGGCACCAGGTTCTTTGCTTTTGGCACCAGCCGACTCCATTGTAGAGGACTACTTGCCTACAGATAAAAAAGTGGTCCGTTTTGGGCAAGGAGCTGAGTTAGAAATCACAGACTTGGTTGAGCGCAAGGATAGTCTGACCTTTAAGGCTAATTTTTTGGGACAAGCCCTCGATTTGCCAGTGACAGGTAAGTACAATGCCACCAATGCTATGATTGCTGCTTATGTGGCTCTACAAGAAGGAGTTTCAGAAGAGCAAATTCGTCAGGCCTTTCAGAACCTAGAATTGACCCGCAATCGTACTGAGTGGAAGAAAGCAGCCAATGGAGCAGATATTCTGTCTGACGTATACAATGCCAATCCAACTGCTATGAAGTTGATTTTGGAGACATTCTCTGCCATTCCAGCCAACGAAGGAGGCAAGAAAATCGCAGTCTTGGCAGACATGAAGGAACTCGGCGACCAGTCAGTCCAACTCCATAACCAGATGATTTTAAGCCTATCGCCAGATGTGCTGGATACCGTTATTTTCTATGGAGAAGACATTGCCGAATTAAGCCAACTTGCTAGTCAAATGTTCCCAATCGGTCACGTTTTCTACTTCAAGAAAACAGCTGACGAGGACCAATTTGAAAACCTAGTCAAGCAGGTTAAGGAAAGCCTTGGAGCCAATGACCAAATTTTGCTCAAAGGATCGAACTCCATGAATCTAGCCAAGTTGGTAGAAAGTTTAGAAAATGAATGCAAGTGATTTTGCCAAGTATCTGCAAAGAATGCTAGCCATTACGGATACTGGATTAACCTTTACAAAAGATCCTTTCGACCGTGAGCGCTACGAGGACTTGCAAAGTCTGTTATCTGAAATGTTGAGTCAGGTATCAGACCTCGATGCAGAAGAAGTGGCAGAAGTCTTGAAACCAACGTCCGCTTATGCAACTCCTCTGATGGACGTCCGTGCTTGGATTGTTGAGGATGAAAAAGTCTGTTTAGTTAGAGGAAAAGGGGAGGATAGTTGGGCTTTGCCAGGTGGTTTTGGTGAAGTTGGCTATTCTCCAACCGAAAATATTCTTAAAGAAATTGAAGAAGAAACCGGTTTTACAGCAAAAACTGAAAGGTTACTTGCCGTTTTTGATACCAATCGTTTCCAACTACAGAGCAAACAATATGCAAAGTTTGTCTTTGAATGTAAGCTTCTTGATGGACAATTTCAAGAAAATCAAGAAATTGCTGAGCTTCAATTTTTTGCCATTGACCAATTGCCAGTCTTATCTGAAAAACGCATCACCAAGGACCAAATGGAGATTCTCTGGCAAGTTTATAAAGGACAAAGAGACCAATATGTCGATTAGTTTATACTAGAGAAGTCAACAAATCAAAAAAGGGTATCTGCAAGGTGCATTTCTGCAATACAAATGATATAATAGGTTGCGAATTTAAGACGCAAATATTCTATGCATGGCATAGAATCAAGTTTTTTCAAAAAATTAAAAAGGCCGAGTAGTGAATTTTTTACTGCCTCTGGCTAGATGAACGAGGAATAGAATATGAATTTGTGGGATAAATTATTTACCACACAGATATCAGAACCGCCCCAGTTTGAACTCCACTGGTACATTGGTTTGTTATGTTTACTGGCTCTTACTTTCTATGCTTCTTATCGTTTTCGCGATAAAGTGGCTTACCAGCGTTTTATTCAGATCCTTCAGTCTGTTCAACTGATTGTTCTGTATAGCTGGTATTGGGGCAATCTCATGCCTCTGTCAGAAAGTTTGCCCTTCTATCATTGCCGTATCGCCATGTTTGTGATGCTCTTGATTCCAGGGACATCCAAGTACAAACAGTACTTTGCTCTTTTAGGAACTTTTGGAGCAACAGCAGCACTGGCTTACCCACTCTTTGATCCCTACCCATTTCCACACGTAACCATTTTGTCCTTCATTATCGGACATGTTGCCCTTTTAGGAAATGCGCTCCTATACTTGTTTAGAAACTATGAGGCTTCCCTTCTTGATTTGAAGAATGTGGCGGTGATTACCTTTGCCTTAAATGGCTTGATATGGGTTGTCAACTTAGTTGTAGGTGGGGATTATGGCTTTTTAAACAAACCACCACTTGTTGGAAGTTTCGGCCAGCCCTTAAATTATCTCATTGTTTCGACTGTTATAGTGATAGCAATTCGCTTAACAGGGAAATTAGTAGAAAATTTTTTACAACAAAAATCGGAAGAATTTATTCAAGAGAAGATCTAAAATGATCTTCTCTTTTTTGGATTTTTAAGAAACAAAAAAGAAATTGTGAACGTTAACTTCAAATAATCTCTTAGAAGAAGAATTTTTCTAGAATTTTCTCAAAAAACATGCAGGAATTTTATCAAAAACTAAGCACGATTGGATTTTTTGTGTTATAATATTCTTTGAATAGCTATGCCCAAACATAGTTATTAAATAGAAGTGAGAAACTTGGAAGACAGAGAGGATGCGATGTAATGACTAGAGATGGTTTTTTTACAGGCTTAGATATCGGAACTAGCTCGATTAAAGTGCTAGTAGCTGAGCATAGAGATGGCGAAGTAAATGTAATTGGTGTTAGCAATGCCAAAAGTAAAGGTGTAAAAGACGGAATTATTGTTGATATTGAAGCAGCTGCTTCAGCGATCAAATCCGCAATCACACAGGCAGAAGAGAAAGCTGGTATTTCTATTAAGTCTGTTAACGTTGGCCTTCCAGCAAACCTCTTGCAGGTTGAACCAACACAAGGAATGATTCCTGTAACTTCAGATACCAAAGAAATCACAGATCAAGATGTTGAAAATGTTGTCAAATCAGCTTTGACAAAGAGCATGACTCCTGACCGTGAAGTGATTACCTTTATTCCAGAAGAATTCATCGTGGATGGATTCCAAGGCATCCGTGACCCTCGTGGTATGATGGGTGTCCGCTTGGAAATGCGTGGTCTGCTTTACACAGGTCCTCGTACGATTCTACACAATCTTCGCAAGACGGTTGAGCGTGTAGGTATTCATGTTGATAACGTGATTATTTCACCTTTGGCAATCGTGAACTCCGTTCTCAATGAAGGTGAACGTGAATTTGGTGCGACTGTCATTGACATGGGTGGAGGTCAGACTACTGTAGCGACTATTCGCAACCAAGAATTGCAGTTCACTAACATCTACCAAGAAGGTGGAGATTACGTTACTAAAGACATTTCTAAAGTCTTGAAAACATCTCAAAAAATTGCAGAAAGTTTGAAACTGAACTATGGTGAAGCTTACGTTCCACTTGCAAGTAACGAAACTTTCCAAGTTGAAGTAATTGGTGAAGTAGAACCTGTTGAAGTAACCGAAAGCTACTTGGCAGAAATTATCTCAGCACGCATCAAACATATCTTTGACCAAATCAAACAAGAGTTGGAAAGAAGACACTTGTTAGATTTGCCAGGAGGTATCGTCCTTATCGGTGGAAATGCAATTTTGCCAGGAATTGTTGAATTAGCCCAAGAAGTATTTGGTGTTCGCGTAAAACTTTATGTACCAAATCAAGTTGGAATTCGCAACCCTGCATTTGCGCACGTGATTAGCTTGTCTGAGTTTGCTGGTAAATTGACTGAAGTCAATCTTCTTGCTCAAAAAGCAGTTAAAGGAGATGAATTCCTTCGTCAAAAACCAATCAACTTTGGCATTCCAAATCAACGTTTGAATCCTGTAGCGCAACCAAGTCCAGCACAAACAGCTCCAGCTGAAACCGTGCAGGAAGCTCCAGTTGCTCCCAAGGAAGAATTCCAAGCAAGTTCTCAAAGTAAACCGAAGCTAACAGAACGTTTCCGTGGTTTGATCGGAAGCATGTTTGATGAATAAAAGAGGATAAGAAATTATGACATTTTCATTTGATACAGCAGCAGCTCAAGGCGCAGTTATTAAGGTAATTGGTGTCGGTGGTGGTGGTGGTAACGCCATTAACCGCATGGTTGACGAAGGTGTTGCTGGTGTAGAATTTATCGCAGCCAACACTGATGTACAAGCCCTTAGCAGTACGAAAGCAGAAACAGTTATCCAACTTGGTCCAAAATTGACTCGTGGTTTGGGTGCTGGAGGTCGTCCGGAAGTTGGACGTAAAGCTGCAGAAGAAAGTGAAGAAGCTTTGACGGAAGCTATCACTGGAGCAGACATGGTCTTTATCACTGCAGGTATGGGTGGTGGATCTGGTACAGGTGCAGCCCCTGTTATTGCACGTATCGCTAAAGATCTTGGTGCTCTTACAGTTGGTGTTGTGACACGTCCTTTCGGATTTGAAGGAAGCAAACGTGGCCAGTACGCTGTAGAAGGAATCAACGAACTTCGCGAGCACGTTGATACTTTGTTGATTATCTCTAATAACAACTTGCTTGAAATTGTTGATAAGAAAACGCCACTTCTTGAAGCTCTTAGCGAAGCAGATAACGTTCTTCGCCAAGGTGTTCAAGGGATCACTGACTTGATCACGAACCCAGGATTGATTAACCTTGACTTTGCTGATGTGAAAACTGTAATGGCAAATAAAGGAAATGCCCTTATGGGTATCGGTATCGGTAGTGGTGAAGAACGCGTTGTTGAAGCCGCTCGTAAAGCTATTTACTCTCCACTTCTTGAAACAACTATTGATGGTGCAGAGGATGTCATCGTCAACGTTACTGGTGGTCTTGACTTGACTTTGATTGAAGCAGAAGAAGCTTCAGAAATTGTCAACCAAGCAGCTGGTCAAGGTGTAAACATCTGGCTTGGAACATCAATTGACGAAAGCATGAAGGATGAAATCCGTGTTACTGTTGTAGCGACAGGTGTTCGTCAAGAGCGCGTGGAAAAAGTAGTTGGAGCTCGTAACAACCAACCAGTTGGACGTCCATCAACTAAAGCGCCACAAGCACACACATTTGACCGTCAATTCGACTTGGAAGAGACAGCAGAATTGCCTAAATCAAGCCCACGTCGTTTTGAAACAAACCAAGCCTCTGCTTTTGGAGACTGGGACTTGCGTCGTGAGTCAATTGTTCGCCAAACAGATCCAGTTGTTTCACCAGTAGAACGCTTCGAAACACCAGTTTCACAAGATGAAGATGAATTGGATACACCTCCATTCTTCAAAAATCGTTAATCAATGAATTTGAAAAAAAATACTGAATTAGTTTTTCAGCAAATAGCTGATGCTAGTCAAGAAGCCAACCGTGCTCTAGATGCTGTTTCAGTAATCGCAGTGACAAAGTATGTAGATGTACAAACAGCGGAAGCCTTGCTTCCGCTTGGTGTCCGTCATATAGGTGAAAATCGAGTCGATAAATTTTTAGAAAAATATCAGGCCTTGAAAGATTACCCAGTTACTTGGCATTTAATAGGAACACTACAGAGACGGAAAGTGAAAGAAGTAATCCCATTTGTGGATTACTTTCATGCTTTAGACTCCTTAAAGTTAGCCCAGGAAATTCAAAAGAGAACAGATCATGTTATCAAGTGTTTCTTGCAGGTCAATATTTCTGGAGAAGAAAGCAAGCATGGGTTTTCAAAAGAAGAATTGCTAGAACTTTTGCCAGAATTGGCTAAGTTAGATCAGATTGAGTATGTTGGTTTAATGACCATGGCTCCTTTTGAGGCAGACAGTGATGAATTGAAAGAAATTTTCAAGGATACGCAGGCTCTGCAAGCAGAAATTAGAGAAAAACAAATCCCTAATATGCCGATGACAGAGCTAAGCATGGGAATGAGTCGTGATTTTAAAGAAGCGATTCAGTTCGGCTCAACCTTTGTTCGAATCGGTACAGCATTTTTTAAATAGGAGAGAGCTATGTCTTTAAAAGATAGATTCGATAAATTTATAGATTATTTTACAGAAGACGGAGAAGAAACGACTAACTACCAGACTCAACAAGAGGAAACAGTTAGCCCAGCCATCTCATCTTCTAAAGAATTACCAGCACCTGCTCAGTCAGGATCAGCTAAAGATGCAAATATCACTCGTCTTCATGCGCGACAGCAAGAATTGGCAATGCAAAGCCATCGTTCAGATGAGAAAGTGACAATTGACGTTCGCTATCCAAGAAAATATGAAGATGCAACTGAAATTGTAGATTTGTTGGCTGGAAATGAAAGTATTTTGATTGATTTCCAATATATGACAGAGGTTCAAGCCCGTCGTTGCCTTGATTACTTGGATGGAGCCCGTCATGTCTTGGCTGGAAATATGAAAAAAGTTGCGAGTACGATGTATCTATTGACGCCTGTCAATGTTGTCGTGAATATTGAAGATATCAAGCTTCCAGATGAATCACAAAGCGCTGAGTTTGGTTTTGATATTAAACGAAATAGAGCAAGATAATGATTTTCTTAATTCGTTTAATCCAAAATGCGGTTAGCATTTATTCCATCATTCTCGTTGCATTTGCTCTTCTTTCATGGTTTCCAAATGCCTATGAAAGCCAGCTAGGTCGCTTAGTTATCAGACTTGCTCGCCCAGTTATTGAGCCCCTTCGTAAGCTCAATCTACAATTTGCTGGTCTTGATTTTACGGTTTGGGCAGCGCTGATTCTGATTCAGTTTGTTGGAAATCTCTTAACACGACTAGTCTTATTACTATGACAGCAAATCGAGCCATTTATCAGCATTTTTCCCAAGATGATATTCCCTTTATTGATAAGGGGTTAGAGTGGATCAAGCGGGTAGAAGATACCTATGCACCGGTACTTACTCCTTTTATCAATCCCCATCAGGAACAGATTTTGAGGGTACTAGCTGGGACATATGGACTGGGTTGCCAAAGTAGTGGTGATTTTCTTCCGACAGAGTCGGTTCGAGTTCTTCTCTATCCAGATTACTTTGAACCGGAGATATCAGACTTTGAAATGGCCTTGTTGGAAATTTGCTATCCGAGTAAGTTTGAGCAACTGAGTCATGGAAAAATATTGGGAACAATTATCAACCAACTAGGAATTGACCGTAAATTATTTGGTGATATCTTGGTAGATGAAAAGAGAGCACAGATTTTTGTCAATCGTGATTTCATTCCTCTTTTTCAGGATGGAATAAGAAAGATTGGCAGACTTCCTGTATCGCTGGAGGAACGTCCTTTTACCGATAGGATTTTGTCTAAAATTGATTATAGAGAACGAGAAATTTTAGTTTCGAGTTTTCGATTGGATGCCCTCTTATCAAGTGCCTTGAAATTATCTAGAAACCAAGCTAGTCAACTGATAGAGAAAAAATCTGTCCAGGTAAATTATCATGTGGTTGAAAAATCTGATTACCAGGTTGCAGTTGGGGATTTGATCAGTGTGAGAAAGTTTGGTCGTTTGAAAGTTGTCAAAGACAATGGTCAGACCAAAAAGGATAAGAAAAAACTAACAGTCCAGCTACTTTTAAGCAAGTGAGAAAAAATATGTCGATTACACCACAAGAAATAAGTGATAAAGCTTTCTCAAGAACATTCAGAGGCTACAATCAGGAAGAAGTTGACCTCTTTCTAGATAAGATTTACTTTGAATTAGAGGAGATGATTCGATACAAAGATGAAACTGAACTCTATATCAAAAAACTAGAAGAACGTCTTTCCTATTATACGAATGATATTCCTAAGAGAACAGTAACAAGCGAGCAAGAACCAGAAGCAATTAATGATTCTATTTTTTATTAAGTAAGTGAGGAAAAGTATGCCAATTACATCGTTAGAAATTAAAGATAAAACCTTTGGCACAAGATTTAGAGGTTTTGACCCAGAAGAAGTAGACGAGTTTCTTGATATCGTTGTTCGTGATTATGAAGACTTGGTTCGTAGTAATCACGATAAAGAGACACACATCAAAAGTTTGGAAGAACGTTTGTCTTACTTTGATGAGATGAAGGATTCCTTGAGTCAGTCAGTTTTGATTGCTCAAGATACAGCTGAGCGTGTCAAACAAGCTGCTCAAGAACGTTCAAACAATATTATTCAACAAGCTGAACAAGATGCTCAGCGTTTGCTTGAAGAAGCGAAATACAAGGCAAATGAAATTCTCCGTCAGGCTACAGATAATGCGAAGAGAGTGGCTGTTGAGACAGAAGAGTTGAAGAACAAGAGCCGTGTATTCCATCAACGCCTCAAGTCTACGATTGAAAGTCAGTTAGCAATTGTTGAGTCATCTGATTGGGAAGATATTCTTCGCCCAACAGCTACTTACCTTCAGACAAGTGATGAAGCCTTTAAAGAAGTGGTGGGTGAAGTTCTTGGTGAAACTGTATCTTTACAACCAGAGGAAGAACCAATTGATATGACTCGTCAATTCACACCAGAAGAGGTTGCTGAATTGCAAGCTCGTATCGAGGCTGGCAACAAAGAATTAGCTGAGTTTGAAGCTCAACAAAATCAACAGACAGAAGAAAGTGACCAGCATGAAGAGCCAGTTGAGGTAGAGGCTACTGCAGCAACTGAAGACGATGCAAACAAAGAATCTGTTCTTATCCTATAAGAAAATGTGAGAACAAGGTCTAACCAACTATATTTTCAGCGAGCGGGAGATGGTGTGAGTCCTGCAGTCCCTAGTGGTTAGATTATCCTCTCAAGCAATCCGGTCTGAAAGCAGTAAGACTGGACGTCCCCCACGTTACGGGAAAAGAGGAAAAGAGACATTGTCTTTTTTCGAACAAAGGTGGTACCACGATTTTCGTCCTTTTTTGCGAGTCGTGGTTTTTATTTTGTCATTTTAAATTAAAGGAGTAACAATGAAACTTAAAGAAACCCTCAATCTTGGGAAAACAGACTTTCCAATGCGTGCTGGTCTTCCAACCAAAGAGCCAGTTTGGCAAAAAGAATGGGAAGAAGCAAAACTTTACCAACGTCGTCAAGAGTTGAACCAAGGAAAACCTCATTTCACCTTGCATGATGGTCCTCCGTATGCAAACGGAAATATCCACGTTGGACACGCTATGAACAAGATTTCTAAAGATATTATTGTTCGTTCTAAGTCTATGTCAGGATTTTATGCGCCTTATATCCCAGGTTGGGATACACATGGTTTGCCAATCGAGCAAGTTTTGGCAAAACAAGGCGTGAAACGTAAAGAAATGGACTTGGTTGAGTACTTGAAACTTTGCCGTGACTACGCTCTTTCTCAAGTTGATAAACAACGCGAAGACTTTAAACGTTTGGGTGTTTCTGGTGACTGGGAAAATCCTTATGTGACCTTGACTCCAGACTATGAAGCGGCTCAAATCCGTGTCTTTGGTGAAATGGCTAAAAAAGGTTATATCTACCGTGGTGCCAAGCCTGTTTACTGGTCATGGTCTTCTGAGTCAGCCCTTGCGGAAGCGGAAATTGAATACCATGACTTGCTTTCAACTTCCCTTTACTATGCTAACCGTGTCAAAGATGGAAAAGGTGTGGTCGATACAGATACTTACATCGTAGTTTGGACAACTACTCCATTTACCATTACAGCTTCTCGTGGTTTGACTGTTGGAGCTGATATTGATTACGTAGTCGTACAACCAGCTGGTGAATCTCGTAAGTTTGTGGTTGCTTCAGAATTGTTGAATAGCTTGTCTGAGAAATTTGGTTGGGCGGATGTTCAAGTCTTGGCGACCTACCGTGGTCAAGAATTGAACCAAATCGTGACAGCTCACCCTTGGGATACAGCTGTAGATGAGTTGGTAATCCTTGGTGACCACGTTACGACTGACTCTGGTACAGGTATCGTCCATACAGCCCCTGGTTTTGGTGAGGACGACTACAATGTTGGTGTTGCCAACGGCCTTGAAGTTGCTGTAACAGTTAACGAACGCGGGATCATGATGGCCAATGCTGGTGCTGAGTTCGAAGGTCAATTCTATGACAAGGTTGTACCAACAGTTATCGAAAAACTGGGCGATTTGCTCCTTGCTCAAGAAGAAATTTCTCACTCATACCCATTTGACTGGCGTACCAAGAAACCAATCATCTGGCGTGCTGTTCCACAATGGTTTGCCTCTGTATCTAAATTCCGCCAAGAAATCTTGGATGAAATTGAAAAAGTGAAGTTCCACTCAGAATGGGGGAAAGTTCGTCTTTACAATATGATTCGTGACCGTGGCGACTGGGTTATCTCTCGTCAACGTGCTTGGGGTGTTCCGCTTCCAATCTTCTACGCAGAAGATGGTACAGCTATTATGACAGCTGAAACGATCGAGCACGTGGCTCAACTCTTTGAGGAACACGGTTCTATCATCTGGTGGGAACGTGATGCCAAAGACCTTTTGCCAGAAGGATTTACTCATCCAGGTTCACCAAATGGCGAGTTCAAGAAAGAAACAGACATCATGGACGTATGGTTTGACTCAGGTTCGTCATGGAATGGAGTGGTGGTCAACCGTCCAGAACTCAAATATCCAGCAGATCTTTACCTTGAAGGTTCTGACCAATACCGTGGTTGGTTCAACTCTTCACTGATCACATCTGTTGCCAACCATGGCGTTGCTCCTTACAAACAAATCTTGTCACAAGGTTTTGCCCTTGATGGTAAAGGTGAGAAGATGTCTAAATCTCTTGGAAATACCATTGCTCCAAGTGATGTTGAAAAACAATTTGGTGCGGAAATCTTGCGTCTCTGGGTAACAAGTGTAGACTCAAGCAACGACGTGCGTATCTCTATGGATATCTTGAGCCAAGTCTCTGAAACTTACCGTAAGATCCGTAACACTCTTCGTTTCTTGATTGCTAACACATCTGACTTTAACCCAGCTCAAGACGCAGTGGCTTACGATGAGCTTCGTTCGGTTGATAAGTACATGACCATCCGCTTTAACCAGCTTGTCAAGACCATTCGTGATGCTTATGCAAACTTTGAATTCTTGACAATCTACAAGGCCTTGGTGAACTTTATCAACGTTGATTTGTCAGCTTTCTACCTTGATTTTGCTAAAGACGTTGTCTACATCGAAGGTGCTAAATCACTCGAACGCCGTCAAATGCAGACTGTCTTCTATGACATTCTTGTCAAAATCACCAAACTCTTGACACCAATCCTTCCTCACACAGCAGAGGAAATCTGGTCATATCTTGAGTTTGAAGCTGAAGACTTCGTTCAATTATCAGAATTACCAGAAGCTCAAACTTTTGCCAACCAAGAAGAAATCTTGGATACATGGTCAGCCTTCATGGACTTCCGTGGACAAGCTCAAAAAGCCTTGGAAGAAGCGCGTAATGCAAAAGTAATCGGTAAATCACTCGAAGCCCACTTGACAGTTTATCCAAATGAAGTGGTGAAAACTCTTCTTGGAGCAGTGGACAGTAATGTAGCTCAACTTTTGATCGTGTCAGAATTGACCATCGCAGAAGGACCAGCTCCAGAGAGTGCAGTAAGCTTCGAAGATGTAGCCTTTACAGTTGAACGCGCTGCAGGTGAAGTATGTGACCGTTGCCGTCGTATCGATCCAACTACTGCAGAACGCAGCTATCATGCAGTCATCTGTGATCACTGTGCAAGCATTGTAGAAGAAAATTTTGCGGATGCAGTTGCAGAAGGATTTGAAGCAAAATAATCAGATTAGAAATATGTCTTCTCATAGTTTAAGATGAGATGAAAAGGAAAAAGAGAGGAAGTCATTTCTCTCTTTTTTGCTGGAAAAAGTTTAGGACAAAGGAGGGAAATCTAACATTTGTAGGAAAAGTTTTAAGTTGATTTTCTGGGATTTTTTAAAAGAGGAGTCGTGTTTTGGTACTTTTCAAAAGCATGTGTTGCTTCTAAAAATCGCGACAAATAATTTGAATAATCAAGTGAAATCAGGTAGAATAGAAAGGATTGAATAATATATTGAAGAGGAAATTTTGAGAATGAAACATCAGTTTTATGGAGAAAAACGACAGCGCTTTTCTTTCAGAAAGTTGTCCGTTGGGCTGGTTTCGGCGACTATTGGAAGCTTCTTTTTGAGTGGGCAAATAACTGGGGACTTGACTTCTGTGAAAGCAGCAGAAATTCAAAGTCAGCAGTCTGCTCAGGTCAAATACCACTACGTAGTGGAGTCTGAATTGACGGAGACAGAGAAGAGTGCCTTGATAAGGGAGATTCCAAAGTATGTTGAGGATGCTTCAGAGACCTATTACTTAGTTTATCGTCCGACTACTCAAGGGGATACATCTGGAGTATTACCTAAGACAGGTCACTCCGGTCTTTGGGAATCAACTTTTACAGCGATGGGTCTTGCATTACTAGTGCTTGTAGTTGTTAGAGGCAGAAATGGGAAGAGGTATTTATCTTCGATCTTGTTGGTAACTGGAATGGGATCCATACTGCTATCTCCAACAGTCTTAGCAGTGACGAATATCGAACTCGCTGCATATAATCAAAGTCTTAACTTGGGTCTTGGAGATGCACTGCCAGCGCCATTGAAAATTGATGGTTACGACTATATCGGTTACTTAAAGAATGAAGAACAAAATGATAGTCATTTAGCTCATTATGCTCAGAAGGAAAATCCGACACTGGACTTGGAGAAAGAGAAGGGAAGTGAACTTAAACCGAGTGAAACAAATCCGAATACAAAAGAGATTGTTTCGGATAAGGGGGATGCTTTAACTGAGGAAGAAAGAGAAGCTATAGCTGCCAAGGAGAGAGAGTCTGCTCTTCTAAGCCCCGTTTATGACTTGCCAGAACTAAAAATTAGCGAGCAGGAGTCAGTTCAAGAACTTCCTTATCAGACAAAATACCAGTATTCAGATGAATTGGCTCAAGGGCAATCAAAAGTTATACAATCAGGTGTTCGAGGTCAAAGAACAGTTGTAACTCGTCATTATCGTAAGGGTCAAGAAATCGTGAAAAGCGAAATGATTTCTAATCAAGTGACGCTTGAACCTATTTCTGAAATTATTTTAGTTGGAACAGCTCCAACTAACTCGATACCAAAAGAAACTCCAGTTCAAGAGATTCCAGAATTGACAGAATATGGCACAACTCCAGAAACAGCCCCAGTTCACGAAGTTCCAGAATTAGCAGAATACGGCACAACTCCTGAAACAGCGCCAGTTCATGAAGTTTCAGAATTGACAGAATATGGCACAAACCCTGATACATCTCCAGTTCACGAGATTCCAGAATTGATGGAATATGGTACAAATCCTGAAACGGCGCCAGTTCACGAAGTTCCAGAACTGACGGAATATGGTACAACTCCAGAAACAGCGCCTGTTCACGAAGTTCCAGAATTGGCAGAGTATGGCACAAGTCCTGAAACCTCTCCAGTTCACGAAGCTCCAGAATTGACAGAGTATGGCACCAGTTCTGATACGCCTCCAGTTCAAGAGATTCCAGAATTGACAGAATATGGGACTAGTTCTGAGACGTCTCCAGTTCGTGAGACTCCAGAACTGACAGAATATGGTACAACTCCTGAAACAGCGCCTGTTCACGAAGTTCCAGAATTGACGGAATATGGCACCAGTTCTGAGATGCCTCCAGTTCAAGAGATTCCAGAATTGGCAGAATATGGCACAACTCCTGAAACGGCTCCAGTTCGTGAGACCCCAGAACTGACAGAATATGGTACCAGTCCAGAAACAGCGCCTATTCATGAGAATTCTGAGTTGGAATTGACTACAAATGACGAGGTTAGAATAGAAAAGATTGATTTTTCTATTGAGGAGCAGTACACAGATGAGATTCCAGAAGGAAGTCGTCAAATCGCGACTCCGGGTGTCCAAGGTGAGCGCACGATCAAGACTCGTGTCTACAGTTCCAATGGTCAAGAGGTTGATCGTCAAGAGTTGTCCAACGAGGAAACTCTGGCTCCCGTAACGCAAGTGGTCAAGGTCGGTACGGCTAAACCAAACATGGTACCGAATGATCCACCGCAAGCAGACGCACTGCCAGAGTATCCGTTGACTTATACCGACGAAACTCGCGTTGAGAAGATTAACTTCACAATTCGTGAAGAAGAAACGGATGAATTGGTTCGAGATGCTCGTCAAATTGCGACTCCGGGAGTTCAAGGCGAACGTACCATTAAGATTCGTGTTTACAGCTCTAACAGTCAAGTTGTTGACCGTCAAGAGTTGTCTAACGAGGAAACTCTGGCTCCTGTAACGCAAATTGTCAAAGTCGGCACGACTAAACCAAGCATGGTACCGAACGATCCGCCGCAAGCAGACGCCCTGCCAGAGTATCCGCTAACTTACACTGACGAAACTCGGGTTGAGAAAATAGCCTTCAACATCGAGGAGCAATATACCGATGAGCTTGTTCAAGATGCTCGTCAGATTACAACTCCAGGTGTCCAAGGTGAGCGTACCATTAAGACTCGTGTTTACAGTTCCAATGGTCAAGTTGTCGACCGCCAAGAACTTTCGAATGAAGAAACCTTGGCTCCAGTAACGCAAATTGTCAAAGTCGGAACAGCTAAACCAAGCATGGTACCGAACGATCCACCGCAAGCAGACGCCCTGCCAGAGTATCCGTTGACTTATACCGACGAAACTCGTGTAGAGAAAATAGCCTTCAACATTGAAGAGCAAACTACGGATGAATTGGTCCAAGATGCCCGCCAAATCACAACTCCAGGAGTCCAAGGAGAGCGTACCATTAAGACTCGCGTATATAGCTCTAATGGCCAAGAAATTGACCGTCAAGAGATCTCAAACGAAGAAACTCTAGCACCTGTTACTCAAATTGTCAAAGTCGGCACTGCTAAACCAACCATGGTACCAAGTGATGCACCGAAAGCAGACGCTTTGCCAGAGTATCCACTGACTTATACCGACGAAACTCGGGTTGAGAAAATTAACTTCACAATTCGTGAAGAAGAAACGGATGAGCTTGTTCGAGATGCCCGCCAAATCACAACTCTAGGAGTCCAAGGAGAGCGTACCATTAAGACTCGCGTATATAGCTCTAATGGACAAGAAATTGACCGTCAAGAGATCTCAAACGAAGAAACTCTAGCACCTGTTACTCAAATTGTCAAAGTCGGAACTGCTAAACCAACCATGGTACCGAATGAAGCACCAAAAGCAGATATTCTGCCAGAGTATCCGCTAACTTATACCGACGAAACGCGCGTTGAAAAAATCAACTTCACAATTCGTGAAGAAGAAACGGATGAGCTTGTTCAAGATGCCCGTCAAATAACAACTCCAGGAGTCCAAGGCGAACGTACCATTAAGACTCGTGTCTACAGTTCTAACGGTCAAGAGGTTGACCGTCAAGAACTTTCGAATGAAGAAACCTTGGCTCCTGTAACGCAAATCGTCAAAGTCGGAACAGCTAAATCAAATATGGTACCAAGTGATGCACCGAAAGCAGATGATTTGCCAGAGTATCCGCTAACTTACACTGACGAAACGCGCGTTGAAAAAATCAACTTTAGCATTCGTGAAGAAGAAACGGATGAGCTTGTTCGAGATGCCCGCCAAATCACAACTCCAGGAGTCCAAGGTGAGCGTACGATTAAGACTCGCGTCTACAGTTCTAACGGTCAAGAGGTTGACCGTCAAGAGTTGTCTAATGAAGAAACTTTGGCGCCCGTAACACAAATTGTCAAAGTCGGAACTGCTAAACCAAGCATGGTACCGAATGAAGCACCAAAAGCAGAAGCTTTAGAGGAGTTCGATTTAATTTCACTGCATAATCTCTTGGCAGAAGCGGATCAGATTAAAGCTCAGTCCCGTTATTTCAACGATAGTCAGAGTCATCAAGCTAACTATGATGCTGCTTTGACAGCTGGTCAAGCGATTCTGAGCCAATCCCAAGCCAGCCAAGCAGAAGTCAACCAACTGGTGGAACAAATCAATCAAGCCAAGGCGCAATTAAGTGGTCTTGAAGTTGTTAAAACAGCTCTTCAGACTGAGTACGATTTAAATCCAACGGTTAAAACCTCGGTTAAATATAAGAATGCGGATTCAGAAAAGCAGACAGCTTATACTGACGAATTGACCAAGGCAGAGGGAGTTTTGAACAATCAGACTGCTACACAAGTACAGGTCAACCAAGTTCTTGCTAGCCTGACAGAAGCCAAAGAAGCTCTAAATGGAGTGCCTAAAGTCAAGCCGACTGTTTCCATTCTAAGTCTGACTGAGAATGCTGATGATAAGTCAGTGACGGTCCAATATAGATTGGAAGACCAGACCCAGTCCTTCCGTTCAGCGACTGCAGAATTGTACCAGGGAGACCAGCTGATTCGCACTCTTCCGATTACCAACTTTGCTGGCAGCTTGAAAATTGGCGACCTAGACTACTACACAGGCTACACTTTGAAAACCAAGTTGACTTATGAACTGGATAATGGCAGCTTTACTGAGTTTGAAACAGACAGTCGTAACTTTGAGTTAGAATACAAGAAGATTGCCTTCCGTGATATTGATTCTGTTGAGTTTTATCATAAAGAAAACGACCAATACAAGCGTCTTGTATCGATGAGCTCTATGCCTACGGATCTGTCTACCTACTTCGTTAAGATCAAGTCAAGCGAATCCAAGGAAATTCTCCTACCAGTTCATAGTATCTCCGAAGCAGAAAAAGATGGCAAGGCAGTCTATAAGGTTAATGTAACCCTTCCTGAACTCGTCCAAGAAAGTGAAGCGGGCTATAAGTCTGGGCACGATTTCTACATCAGTAAGGCGGTCCCAAGTCAGCAAAATGTCTACACTAGCTTTGCTGGATTGGTAGAAGCTATGAAGCGAAATATGGCAGGAAACTATGTGTTGGGTGCTGATTTGGATGCGAGTGAGGTCAACCTAGCTCCTACGGACTATGTCTATCTCAAAGGGAACTTCACAGGTAGTCTGACAGGTAGTCATAACAGTAAGCAATACGCCATTTACAATCTTGCCAAGCCTTTATTTGAAAATCTCAAGAGTGGGTCTGCCATTTCAAATATCGACTTTAAAGATGTGAATATCGAGGGTACCTATGACTCGGCTGCGCTGGCACGTAATGCGGAGAATGCGCGAATCACAGATGTTTCTGTTCAGGGAAGAGTATCGGTAGTAGGCAACGCTTCTAACGTAGCGGGTCTTGTAGTTAATGGAACCAATACGAAGATTACAAATAGTTCCTTTATGGGGACTATCCTATCTAACAGTCAACACATCAAAGCTTATAATGTAGGTGGTTTGGTTGCAAGCCTTAAAGGTGGAGAATCTCTTCTAAGCCAAAGTAAAGCAGACGTAACGATTATTAGTGGTGCACGATCAAATGAACAACGTATCGGTGGTTTGGTTGGACGTCTAGAAAACAATGCTCGAATCACCAAATCTTATGTGACAGGAAAAGTATATAATGCAACCACTAACGGTCAAATCGGTGGAGTGGTCGGCTCGAACTACTTTAATGGTTTAGTTGATAATGTGATCAGTAATGTTAGTGGTACAAACGTTTACAGTATTTCTGGGGATCAGGGCTACAAAAACGACCGTATTACGCAAGTATATAAAGTTGCTAAAAGTGAAACCTTGAAAAACGATCAGTTTGTTACTTCTACAATTACTCAAGAAGAAATGGAAGAAAAACTGACTGCTATGGACATCACGACTAGCCTAGATGACACGAATCTAAATATGCGTTTTGTCGACTATGGTGAGGTAAACAATGCTCAATTTGACCGCGGATATTCTTATGCAAATATGGAGAAACTGCTTCCTTTCTACAATAAAGAAACCATTGTTTCATTTGCGAACAAGATTCCGAAAGAACATAAGTTGAACAAGGAGTACCTACTGGATGTTGTTCCGATGAAGGATCATCAAGTGGTGACAGATATCCATAGCAATAAAACAGCAATCAATCGTTTGATGCTGCACTACATGGACAATACCATTGACTATCTAGAAATATCTTATCAGGGAGATTTCGTCAACCAAGGTATTGCTGAGTATAGTATCAAGGGGTTAGACCTTCTTTATACTCCAGAAGCCTTTGTATCAGATTATACTAGCATTCTAAATCAAGTGTTGCCAGAGCTGAACAAGGTTGTTCTTGATTCGCCAGCTATGCGAACAGCTCTCGGAGTAGCCGCAGATACTTCTTTGGATGAACTATACTTAGACACCGCATTTACGCAGGTGAAAAGTAAGCTATCAGGTGAGCTTCGCAAAGTGCTGGCTATGGACAAGGCTATCAATACTGAAGGTGAAGTAGTTAAGGATTATCTTGTTAAGAAGATTCTTGCTGATAAAGAAGCATTCCTATTAGGTTTGACTTACCTTAATCGTTGGTACAATATCAACTATGATAACTTTAATGTTAAGGACTTGTCGGCTTACAAGTTGGATTTCTATGGTAAGAATGACGTTTCGGTTCTTGATACAATCATTGCTTTAGGGAAATCAGGACTTGAGAATCTCAAGGCTAAGAACAACTATACAGCATATGATAATTCGCTCTCTGAAGCAACTGGCAAGCGAGGACTCTTCAATTACCTTGAAGGTTACCGTCAGCTCTTCCTACCATACAAGACCAATAATGAATGGCTCAAGACCAATACAAAAGCCTACATCGTTGAGGCTAAGTCCGATGTGCCAGAAGCGAGACAGCTTCAGGACGCAGCCGAGGGCAAGAGCAAGTACTCTGTCGGTGTGTACGACAAGATTACTGCAGATAATTGGGAACACAAGGGCATGCTCCTGCCACTCTTGACCATGACGGAGAAGGGTGTCTATGCTATCTCTAATATGTCTACCCTCTCTATGGGGGCTTATGATCGCTATCGCCTAGATGCCAATAACAGAGTGCGCACAGACGCAGAACTAGTTGAATATGTCGAAGACAGAGTGAGAAAAACAGCTGAATACCAGCGCGACCATTATGATTTCTGGTATAAGATTCTCAGTCCAGAAAGCAAGGACAAGCTCTTCCGTTCGGTTCTGGTTTATGATGGATTCTCATTGGTTGACAAGAATGGTCAAAGATATTGGGCTCCAGCTAATGACAAAAAATCACAGGCTATGCAGGAATTCTTTGGACCAGCTGGCAAGTGGTATCCAAGCAAGGGCTATAATGCCTATGCTACGGGTAGTGTAACTCACTTTGATGCTGCTAAATTGTTGGAAGACTATGGTAACTCAGTCTACACGCATGAGATGACCCATAACTCTGACGGTGCTATTTACTTTGAAGGTTATGGTCGTCGTGAGGGACTAGGTGCGGAACTCTATGCTCGCGGACTCTTGCAATCTTCGCCGAGCGCAGATGAACCAACCATCACGCTCAATACTCTCTTCAAGGTGGACAAGGACTCTAAGACACGTATGCATACCTATAATTTCAAGGAACGTGTTCAAAATGCAGCAGACCTGCAACACTATGTCCATGGTATGTTTGACATGATCTACACCTTGGACTATCTAGAAGGTACTTCTATGCTGAAGCAGAGTGATGCTGCCAAGTTACAGTGGTTCAGGAAGATGGAGAATTACTATATTACAGATAAGTATGGTAAGGAGACTCATGCAGGTAACCAGACGCGAAGCTTTACAGCTGAGGAAATCAAGCAGCTGAAGACCTTTGACTCCCTGATTGATAATGATGTGATCACTCGTCGGGAGAATAAGGAAAGTGGGAAATATGGTCGAAATGGCTACCTCAGTCTCAGCCTCTTCTCACCAATTTACTCAGCCTTGAGCAATCCAAATGGAGCACCAGGTGATGTTATGTTCCGTCGCACAGCCTATGAATTACTAGCAGCCAAGGGCTACCATGACGGATTTGTCCCTTATGTTTCTGGTCAGTACTCTCAGGAAGCTTTCGATGAAGGGAAGAAAACGTGGGACGGATGGTCTGGAAGAGATGTTGGTCTCGTGACGGACCAGAAAGTCTTGGAAAATGTATTTAAAGGTGAATACACCTCTTGGGCAGCCTTCAAGAAGGCCATGTATAAGGAGCGAATTGATCAGCTGACCAAGTTGAAGCCAATCACCATTGAGTACGAGCTTAAAAATCCAAACAGTACCAAGAAAGTAACCATTCGTTCTTATGCAGAGATGCAGCAATTGATGGATGCAGCAGTAGCAGAGGATGTACGCAACATTACCAATGCTACTAGCCGTGTCGAAGCTAGCTGGGTCAACCTGCTTAAGAAGAAGATTTACAACGCTTATCTTCGTGAGACAGACGACTTCAGACAGTCTATTTTCAAGAAATAAGGAAACGATTCTGTTTGATTAAAATTTGAAAAATTCCTAGGTTTAAGGCTACCTAGGAATTTTTTCTGTGGTTTCTCCATGATCTTGTTTGTGCATTCAAGACCTGATAAGATAAGAATTTTGACAGCGTAAATGAACTGAAAAGATTAGCAGTTTTTTTGTGGCTATTATTTATAGCAAATAAATTGAATAATCTAGTAAATTTCGGTAGAATAGAGGGGATTCAAATCATGATGAAGGAAAGATTAGGAATGAAAAGAAGTTATTTAGGAGAAAAGCACCAGCGTTTTTCATTGAGAAAAGTTTCGGTTGGTTTGGTTTCTGCTTTGGTAGGGGTTTTCTACCTTTTTAGTGGAGGAGGTTCTCTTGCAAATGTAGCAGCCAGTGAACAGACGCCATCCGTCACAAAACAGATTCACTATAAGTACGTGACAGAGAGTGAGCTCACGGACCAAGAGAAGCAATTGGTAGTCAAAGAATTGCCACAGTTTGCTGAGGAAACAGATGATACATACTATTTGATTTATCGTCCGACGAGACAGTTGCCTGCAACTGGTCACAGCCAACTCATTAGCTCAATTGCAGCGGGGGCAGGCATAGTACTACTGGTAGTAGCGATTAAACTGGGCAGAGATGATCGCAAGAAACTCGCTTCTTTCATGCTTTTGACCAGTCTAGGAAGTCAGCTAATTGCGCCAACTTCCTTGGCTTTGACAAATCAAATGCTGGCAGACTATAATCAGGAATTGACTGTACAGATCGGGGAAACATTGCAATCCCCACTTACGATTGAAGGCTACCAATATGTAGGGTATTTGAAATCTCAAAAAGAAGTGAAGCCTTCAGTTGATGGCAAGAAAGAGTTGAATCATTCGGCTCCTATTGATACTCCAGTTCAAACTTCAAACGGAAGTCAAGCGCAGGAAGAGTATCGTGCTCAGAAACCAAATGATGCTCCTGTATTTGAACAACCAGAGTTAAAGGTTGAAAGTAAAGAAACGAGTCATACAGAGATCATTCCTTTCCAAGTAGAGGAAGTAGAAGCAGCTGATTTGCCACAAGGTCAAACTGAGGTGATTCAGGCAGGGAAAAATGGTAGTCGTACCATCGTGACCCGCAGCTACATTTTAAATGGTCAGGTGATCCATACAGAGGAGGTTTCCAATCAGGTAACGACTGAGCCTACTTCTGAGATTAGAAAAGTCGGAAGCAAGGTCCTTTCTCCTACAAAACCAAGCCCAGGGGAGTCCGTTAGCGAGAAACCAACAGACGCTCCAATAAATGAAGTTCCGAGCTTAAACGTTGAAGAAAAAGATGTTACCACAACAGTGGCTGAACCCTACACTCGAGAACGAGTAGAGAGTGATAGCTTGCCAGTTGGCCAAATCAAGATAACTCAAGCTGGTCAAGATGGCGTGCGTACAATCGTCACCCGTCAGTACATGGTAGATGGAAAAGTAGAGAGAAGCCAGGAACTCTCTAACGAAGTGACGACTCCAGCGGTCTCAGAAATCGTAACAGTTGGAACAGGCCCTGTTAGCGAGAAACCAACAGACGCCCCAATAAATGAAGTTCCAAGCTTAAACGTTGAAGAAAAAGATGTTACTACGACGGTAGCAGAACCCTACACTCGAGAACGAGTAGAGAGTGATAGCTTGCCAGTTGGTCAGACCAAGATAACCCAAGCTGGTCAAGATGGCGTCCGTACGATTGTGACTCGTCAGTATTTAGTAGATGGCAAAGTAGAGAGAAGCCAGGAAATCTCCAACGAAGTGACGACTCCAGCGGTCTCAGAGATCGTAACGGTCGGAACAGCTCCTGTTAGCGAGAAACCAACAGACGCTCCTGTAAATGAAGTTCCAAGCTTAAACGTTGAAGAAAAGGACGTTACCACAACAGTGGCCGAACCCTATCCAACTAAGGAAGTGGAAAGTGCAGACCTGCCTTTGGGGCAAAGGGAAGTTAGCCAAGCTGGTCAAGATGGTGTCCGTACGATTGTGACTCGTCAGTATTTAGTAGATGGAAAAGTCGAAAATACAGAGGAAATCTCTAACACTATCACAAAAGAAGCAGTTCCTCAGATTATCAAAGTCGGTACAAAACCAATTTCTACAAATGTGGATCACGCTCCTGTGGAACCAGAAAAAGGAACTCTCGACCTCGAACCCTTACACCAATTAGTGGAAGAGGCCGATAGCATTCAGAAAACGCATCAGTATTTCAATGATACCACTGCAGATCAAGAGTCTTATAAACAGGCAGTCGCAAATGCCCAAGCTCTCTTTGAGGCATCTCATGCTAGTCAAGAACAGGTTGATTCTTTGAAAAAGGCCCTTGAAACTGCTAAGAATAATCTAGACGGCCAACCTGTTGATAAGAAAACTCTTGGAGTTGAATTTGACATGAAGGATGTGACTCAGTCTACAGTTGCTTACCAGTATGCTGATGAACAAGCCAAACTCCGCTATCGCCGTGCTCTAGATCAGGCCAAGCTCGTTTTGGACAATCCTTTGGCCAATCAATCCTTGGTCGATCAAGTTCGGACGGATCTCGAGGCAGCTCGTCAAGCTCTGGATGGTGTCAAGAGAAAACCAATCCTCTCTCTAGTCCGTGTCGAGAAGGAAGAAGACAAACGCCAAGTTTCTCTTAGCTATCACTTGACGGATGCTACAGCTAGCTATCAATCAGCCAAAGTGCAGCTATACAAGGGTGAAACGTTAATTAAGGAAGTCGACCTTGCGGACCTCACTCAAAAATTGATACTTGGTGACTTGGACTACTATACTCCTTATACCCTCAAAACTGTCATGAAATATGACCTGGGTCAAGGGGAACAAACTAGCATAGAGGATCAACGTCCAGTTCAGCTTGATTATAAGAAGGTTGAAATCAAAGACATCGACCGCATCGAACTGTACGGTAAAGATGGCAGTCACTACCGACGTTACCTATCCTTGTCAGAAGTGCCGTCTGATTTGGACAACTACTATGTCCGCATTCAGTCAGACAAGTTCAAGGATATGCTCTTACCTGTTTCTAAGATTACTGATAAGGGCAATGCCTACTCCGTAACAGTATCAGCTAATCAGCTCGTCGAGGGAGAAGGGGATCATTATCGTCCAGATTACTCTTTTGAACTGCCGAAAACGCCTCTTAGCCAAGAAGGTGTCTATACGTCCTTCAAAGCGCTCGTAGAGGCCATGAAGTCAAATCCGACTGGAAACTTCAAACTAGGAGCGGATGTTTCAGCAGATGAACTTCAGTTGGAACAGTCTGCGACAAGCTATGTTCCAGAAGAATTTTCAGGTAGTCTAACTAGCCGAGTGGATGGAAAAGATTATACCATCTACAACTTGGCAAAACCACTCTTTGCAACCTTGAAAAATGCCACCATCCAGCAACTGACCTTGAAATCGGCTGCAGTTACAGGCAAGGATTCTATAGGGGCCTTGGCTAGCAACGCTCAGAACGCAACGATTACGGATGTTTCTGTAAGTGGTAGTCTATCTGGGAACAAGCATATCGGTGGACTCGTAGGAGTTGCCCAAAACACAAAACTAACCAATGTTGCCTTTAAAGGATCCATCACCAGCACCCAAGATGGAGGGCAGGAGTACAATATTGGTGGCCTGGTCGGTAATTTCCACGGCAACCAATCACTGGCGCAGAAGAGTCAGGCAGATGTATCTATCCAAGTAACGGGTAGAAACGGAGACCAGCGTGTTGGAGGCTTGATTGGTCGCTTGCAAAATGGAGCTAGATTAGAAACTTCTTATGTGAGTGGTTCTATCCAGAATGGAGGTCATTCTGGCCAAGTCGGTGGAGCAATCGGGTCTACTTGGAATAATGGACAGGTCCGAAATGTCTTGACCAGTGTCAAGGTTCAAAATGGTCATGCGATGACAGGAGATCCTTATCCTGAGGCTTCTGTTCGGGACTCTTATGTTCTTGAAGGAACTACAGCAAATCGAAAAGATGAGCGTTTTGTCCGTTCTATTTCAGAGGCCGATGCGCAAGCCAAACGTCAATCCTTTGGAATCACTTCAAACTTGACGGACCAGGAGCCATTGCAGCAAGCTTACCAGCATCAGACAGACTATAGTCGAGTGAGAGGAGCTCAAGAGTCCAGAAAGCAAGCCTACGGAAATGTAGAAAAACTATTACCATTCTACAACAAAGACTTCATCGTTCATACAGCCAACCAATTAGCTGAAGATGATAAACTCAACAAAGTAGCACTGCTAGATGTGGTTCCGATGAAAGATGAGACACTGATAACAGATGTCAACAGCCATAAGGGTGAAATCAATAGACTGATGCTGCATTATGCAGATAAGACGATTGCTTATCTTGATCTGGCCTACAAGGGAGATTTTGCCAATGGTCAGATTGCTGAATATAACATCGCTGATAAGAATTTGCTCTATACTCCAGAGGCCTTCCTATCTGACTACCAGTCCATTAAA
Organism: Streptococcus oralis subsp. oralis; assembly: GCF_002096455.1. Taxonomy (GTDB): domain Bacteria; phylum Bacillota; class Bacilli; order Lactobacillales; family Streptococcaceae; genus Streptococcus; species Streptococcus oralis_CY. The sequence goes on from NZ_NCUL01000004.1 coordinate 126,915, forward strand.
GAGAGTGTCTTGGATGAACTCAGAGCTGTGACCTATGACTCGGCTGCAGTGCGTAAAGTATTAGGAATTGGTGAAACAGCTTCCTTGGATGATCTTTATCTGGAAAAAGCCTTTGAACAAACCAAAGCTGACCTAGGCCAGGAGCTCCTCAAGGTGCTTTCAGTTGACAAGTCGATTAACACCCTAGGTTCTGCCGTAGCAGATGCGATTAGCCAAAAGATTCTGAAGAACAAAGAGGCCTTCATGCTTGGTCTGACCTATCTCAATCGTTGGTACAATGTCAACTATGGAACTTTCAACACCAAAGATCTTAATGCCTATAAGTTTGATTTCTTCGGCAATCAAGCAGCTTCGACACTCGATACTATCATCGCTCTCGGGAACTCTGGCATGGGCAATCTTCGAGCACAAAACAACTACAATACTTACCGACAATCTCTAGCTAAGGAAAAAGGCAAAGGAGACCTCTTTGCTTACTTAGAAAGTCTGCGTGAACTCTTCTTACCAAACAAAACCAATAGTGAGTGGTTCAAGGAAAATACCAAGGCTTATATCGTAGAAGCTCGTTCAAGTCTGCCAGAAATTCAGGCTAAGCAGGACAATGCGGATCGTAAGAGTAAGTATACAATCAAGGTCTACGACAGACTGACTCAGGGAGATTGGGGCTTCAAGCAAATGGTTCTCCAACTTCTGACCTTACCTGAAAGAGATGTCTTTATCATCAGCAATATGTCGACCATTGCCTTTGGTAGCTTTGGAAGCTACAGGAAAGAAGGCGGCAGAGTTCTCTCAGGCGAGGAACTCCATCGACACGTTGAAAAACTTGTGGATCAATCAGCTGAATGGCAACGAAATCACTATGACATGTGGTACAACATTTTAAGTCCAAACAGGAAAGACACTCTATTCAGACGGGTGATTGTTACTGATGGTTTCTTGCGTTATAATGATAAAGGCCAGCAATATTGGGCTCCGCGTAATGATAAGACCTCTGTTGCTATGTACAATTTCTTTGGCCCTGCTGGCAAGTATCACGGAGACAATGGACTAGGAGCCTTTGCAAATGGTTATGAAGTCTTCTATGTCTATGACCAGATGCTGGGAGCTTCTGGAACCATGGTCTATACCCATGAAATGACCCACAACTCGGATGGTTCTATCTATTTTGAAGGACATGGTCGTCGTGAGGGTGAAGGACCTGAGAGTTTTGCTACAGGGATGTTAGAGTCTGTAACCAATGTTAGCGAAAAAGGTCTCGTCCTCAATAGCTTCTATCAGGGAGATAAAGATTCGACCACACGTTACCATACCTATGATCCTGTTGCTCGATTCTCCTCAGCAGATGCTCTTCGCGACTACATGCATGGAGTTTTTGACGTACTGAACCTTCTGGATTATGTAGAAGGGGATATTGTTACTGGAGTTCTAACTGATCAACAGAAAATGAAATGGTACCGTAAGGCTGAAAATTATAACTTTGAAAAAACTTCTTATGGTAAACAAGCTCACGCTGATGATCGAATTGTCCCTATAACTGCCGAAGAAGCAGCCAAACTAAAATCTGTTGATGATTTGGTTGATCATAATATCATTGGTCGTCGCGATGGTTGGGATAGAGCTAACTTTGGACGAAATGGCTACTATGTCATCAATATGTTTGCTTCCTTCTATGCAGCTCTGGACAATCCAACTGGTGCACCTGGGGGACTTATGTTCCGCCGTAGAGCTTATGAATTGCTCGGAGACAAGGGTTACCAACAAGGATTTGTCCCATATGTATCTGGCCAATACGCTGGCCAAGCGCTTAAAGAAGGTCATAAGACCTACTCAATCTGGAACAGAGGAGATGTCGGAGTAGTTGGAGATGATTTGGTTTTCAAAAATCTCTATGGTAGCCAGTATGAATCATGGAAGGATTTGAAGAAAGCCATGTTGAATGAGCGATACAACAAGGCTCAAAACTTCCTTCGCCCTATCACTATCGAGTTTGAAGCAGGAAAACTAGATAGCAAACGACAAATTACGATTTCTTCTTATGAGGAATTACAAGATTATATGTACTTAGCAGTACTAGCGGATGCCTCAGCTAAGAACATTGATCGTGCCTTATCAGACAGCTCTAAGAGCAGTGTCGCCCAACTCAAGTATCGTATTTTCAACGCTTATCTACGTGCTACAGACGACTTCAGACAGTCTATCTTTGAAAGATAGACACGAATAAAGAAGATCCAAGTGATCTTCTTTTTTTAGGTGAATGGCTTGCTTAGTACAAAAACGAATGAATTTACAAACAATCTGATACATGACAGAATTCTTACTCTAAATGTCTGGATAGAAATTTGAAATCATTCACCATCTAGTATATTCGTTTTGAAATTTCTTTTGTTTTTCATGAAAATGTGATAAAATGATAGTTGTAAAAATTTTTTAAGGAGATTCGGATGAAAACAAAAGCACTTGCTCGCGTAAATGCGATTTTTGGTCTTATTTCAGGTATCGTCTTACTGTTGGCACCTCTTGTTATGTTTATGATAGCTGTCGGGGCTGCTGCGGCGACGGAGGACTCTGATGCAACAGTTGGTATATTGACGATTTTTTCGATTATTTTGTCATTGGTAAAAATTGCTGTCTTGGTTTTAGGAATTGTGTCTATTGTCTATTACAAGGACGATGAGCGTGTGACCCCTGCACCGTCTGTTTTGTTTATCGTGGGTGGTTCTGTTGGATTGATCCCATTCTTGGGCTGGGTAGGAGGAATTCTGACAATCATTGGTGGATCCCTCTATTTTGGACTTTTGAAAAAGTTCGAGATTCAAGAATAATGACTTTTTGTTAGGAATATTTTCAAATAAGAGAAGGCGGTTAGCCTTCTTTTTTTGTCATCAACGACGGATAAATTTTACAAGATAAATAAGCTTTGACATTCGTGAAATCTAAAGCATTTATTGGAGACAAGGAAGTATTTTTATAGTATAATGGTGGATGTGAAATACCTATATCAAAATATAATGCTAGTTATTTTCTTGATAGAAGGTAAAAGTTGAGAGGATTTAGAATGAAAAAGTTTTTTGGAGAGAAGCAGCATCGTTTCTCCTTACGAAAATTAGCAATTGGACTTGTGTCAGCTTCGATTTCAAGCCTATTTTTTGTGTCCATTGCGAGTAGTGGAACCGTATTTGCTCAAGAAAATGTAGCTGTTCACTACAAATATGTGACGGATACGGAGCTGAGTGGGCAAGAGAAGGACTTGATTGTCAAGGATATTCCGAAGATTGCGGAAGATAGTGAGAGCACCTATTATCTAGTCTACCGTATGGATGAGAAAGCCCAACTAGGTCAGTTGCCCAATACAGGTGGGCAGAATAGCCTTACTAGTGTTTTAACTGGTGGAGCCCTAGCTTCAATTGGCCTTCTTATTTTTGTCGTATCGAAAAAGAAAGGCAAAAAGAAAGCCCTCTTGAATGTGATTTTGGTAACAGGGATGGGCAGTGGTTTGGCTTCTTCAGTTCAGGCTATTGAAAATCAACTTTTGCTCCAGTACAATCAGGAATACCAATTATCCCAAGGAGATAGTCTGCCTTTGCCACGTGCCTTATCAGGTTATACTTATCTAGGCTATATTAAGCAAGACAAAGAGATTAATCAGCAAGAAACTGCTGCTAGGGATCAGAAACTTGACTATACAGTTCAACCTCATTTCCAAGCCAACGAAGGTGGACAAAAGGCAGGAGATGAGCAGAAAGCTCCGTCTTCAACAAGCCCTGCAGACAAGACAATCCCTTCTCAAGATTTATCTAATAAAAAGCCGTCTGGTATTGCTAGTGTAGATCCTCAAGACGAAGTCTTGGCTGGTCGCGTGAATAAACCAGAGCTCCTATACAAAGACCAAGAGATCGAAACCAAATTAGACTTTTCAGAAGTAGTTCAAGAAAATCCAGAACTAACTGAGGGAACCATCCATGTCAAACAAGAAGGTCGTGCTGGGAAGAAGATTGAACTTGTTCGCATTTTCACGGTTGAAAACCAAGAAATTTCTAGGGAAGTTCTCTCAACTAAAGTAGAAGAAGCTTTGCCACGTATAGTAGAGAAAGGGACTAAGAAGGCAGTAGCTGCAAGTGAAGCACCTCAGTCTGCAAGAAAAGGAGAGCCTGAGACTCAGGCTCCATTACCAGAATATACAGGCGAGCAAGCGGGAGCGGTTGTAGCCCCAGAGACAGCTGAAAAACCAGAATATACAGGCACCCAAGCTGGAGCAGTCGTTGAACCCGAACAAGTCGCTCCGCTACCTGAGTATCAGGGAACCCAAGCTGGTGCTATCGTCGAGCCAGAACAAGTTGAGCCAGAGGTTGGGGGTGTCCAGTCTGGGGCTTTGGTGGAACCAGAAACGACTGACAAACCAGCCTATACAGGCGAGCAGTCAGGAGCAATCGTAGAGCCTGAACAGGTGCCACCAACACCAGAATATACAGGAACTCAAGCAGGAGCGATTGTTGACCCTGAGATAGCTGAAAAACCAGAATATACAGATACTCAATCAGGTGCGATAGTGGAACCTGAGACTCAATCTTCCTTACCAGAATATAAAGGTGAGCAAGCAGGAGCCATCGTTGAACCGGAACAAGTCGCTCCTCTTCCAGAATATACTGGCAATACCGAGCAAGTAAAACCGGAAACTCCGACAGAAAAACCAAAAGAAAAAGACCCAGAGAAGACGCTTGAGCTAAGAAATGTTTCGGATCTGGAGTTGTATAGTCAGACCAATGGTACTTACAAACAACACGTTTCTTTAGACGGTGTCCCAAGTAATCCAGATACTTACTTTGTCAAGGTTAAATCTTCGTCGTTTAAAGATGTCTATCTACCAGTCACTTCAATAACGGCAGAAACGAAAGATGGCCAGCCAGTTTATAAAATCACAGCCAAGGCTGAGAAACTCCAGCAAGAGCTAGAAAATAAGTATGTCGATAATTTCACCTTCTACCTAGCTAAGAAGGCTAGAGAGGAAACGACAACCTTTACTTCCTTTAGCAACCTAGTCAAAGCTATCAACCAGAATCTCTCTGGAACCTATCATTTAGCAGCTAGTTTGAATGCCAACGAAGTGGAGTTGGGACCTGATGATAGATCCTACATCAAGGGCACCTTTACTGGTCAGTTGATCGGTGAAAAAGATGGCAAGCAGTATGCTATTTACAACTTGAAAAAACCACTGTTTGAAACTTTGAGTAGTGCCACAGTAGAAAAATTGAGTCTGAAAAATGTCTCCATTTCAGGGAAAGATGATATCGGTGCATTGTCCTATGAAGCTCAGAATGGCACAAAGATTAAACAAGTTCACGTTGATGGTGTTCTCGCCGGTGAACGTGGTATCGGTGGTTTGCTGGCAAAGGCTGAGCAATCAAGTATCACAGAGAGCAGTTTCAAGGGAAGAATTATCAACACTTATGAAACGACTGCTGCCTACAATATCGGTGGTTTGGTCGGTCATTTGACAGGAAACAAGGCTTCGCTGACGAAGTCAAAAGCGACAGTAGCCATTTCATCCAACACAAATAGTTCAGATCAGACTGTGGGTGGTCTTGCAGGTCTAGTAGATCAGGATGCACAAATCCAAGATAGCTATGCTGAGGGCGATATTAATAATGTCAAGCACTTTGGTAGAGTCGCGGGAGTAGCAGGCTATTTGTGGGATCGAAAAACTAATGAGGAACAGCATGCTGGAAGATTGACCAATGTTCTCAGTGATGTCAATGTAACCAACGGAAATGCCATTACCGGTTACCACTATAATGGAATGAAGGTGAAGGACACATTCAGCAGCAAGGCGAACAGAGTCTACAATGTCACTATGGTCAAGGATGAGGTCGTCAGCAAGGAATCCTTTGAAGAAAGAGGGACAATGCTAGATGCTTCCCAAATCGAAAGCAAAAAAGTAGCCATCAATCCTCTCACTCTACCAACAGTGGAGCCCCTCTCAACAAGTGGCAAGAAGGACAGTGATTTTTCTAAGGTGGCCCATTATCAAGCTAAGCGCGCCTTGGCTTATAAAAACATTGAAAAATTGCTACCTTTCTACAACAAGGCAACCATCGTCAAATACGGAAATCTGGTCAATGAGAACAGTCTGTTATATCAAAAAGAACTCTTGTCAGCAGTTATGATGAAGGATGACCAAGTCATCACAGACATTGTTTCAAACAAACAGACTGCAAACAAACTCTTGCTTCACTACAAGGACCATTCATCTGAAAAGCTTGATCTCCATTACCAGGATGATTTCGCCAAATTAGCGGAATATAGTCTAGGAAATACGGGTCTTCTCTATACGCCAAACCAATTCTTGTATGACCAAAGCTCTATCATCAAACAAGTCTTACCTGAATTGCAGCAGGTGGACTACCATTCAGAAGGCATCAGAAAGACGCTCGGTATTTCTCCAAAAGTCGAGCAGACTGAGCTCTATCTAGAGGACCAGTTCGCCAAAACCAAGGAACATCTGGAAGACAGTTTGAAGAAACTCTTGTCAGCAGATGCTGGACTTGCTGGTGACAACCCAGTTACCAAGGGCTATCTTGTAGATAAAATCAAACGCAACAAGGAAGCCTTGCTACTTGGTTTGACGTATCTGGAACGGTGGTATAACTTCAGCTATGGTCAGGTAAACGTCAAAGACCTGGTTCTGTACCACCTGGACTTCTTTGGTAAGGGAAATGCTTCACCACTGGACACTCTGATTGAGTTAGGTAAATCTGGTTTTAACAACCTTCTAGCTAAGAACAACGTTGATACTTATTCTATTAGTTTAGCTAGCCATCATGGAACGACAGATTTGTTTAGCACGCTGGAACATTACCGCAAAGTCTTTTTACCAAATACAAGTAACAATGACTGGTTTAAATCAGAGACCAAGGCTTACATCGTCGAAGAAAAATCTAATATTGAAGAAGTCAAAACTAAGCAAGGACAAGCTGGCACCAAGTATTCTATAGGTGTCTATGACCGCATCACTAGTGCTACATGGAAATACCGCAATATGGTCTTGCCTCTCCTGACCTTGCCAGAAAAATCTGTCTTTGTCATCTCAACTATGTCTAGTCTAGGATTTGGAGCTTATGATCGCTACCGCAATAGCGAGCATAAAGTGGGCAAGGCTCTCAATGATTTTGTAGAAGAAAATGCGCGTGAAACAGCCAAACGTCAGCGTGATCACTATGATTATTGGTATCGTATTTTAGATAATGAGGGACGTGAAAAACTCTATCGTACTATTCTCCTTTATGATGCTTATAAGTTCGGTGATGACACAACATCTGGAAAAGCTACAGTGGAGGCTAAGTTTGATAGCTCCAATCCAGCTATGAAGAACTTCTTTGGACCAGTTGGCAATAAGGTAGTACACAATCAGCATGGAGCCTACGCAACAGGTGATGGCGTCTACTATATGTCTTACCGTATGTTGGACAAGGATGGAGCCATTACTTATACCCATGAAATGACCCATGATTCAGATCAGGATATTTACCTTGGCGGCTATGGTCGAAGAAGTGGCTTGGGCCCAGAGTTCTTCGCAAAAGGCTTATTGCAAGCCCCTGACCAACCAAGTGACGCAACCATTACCATCAATTCTATCTTGAGACACTCAAAATCAGATAGTACAGAGGGCTCCCGTCTGCAAGTCTTAGATCCGACAGAGAGATTCCAAAACGCAGCAGATCTTCAGAACTATGTCCATAACATGTTTGACCTTATCTACATGCTGGAATACCTCGAAGGGCAATCAATCGTTAACAAACTAAATGTTTACCAGAAAATGGCGGCTCTCAGAAAAATTGAGAACAAGTATGTGAAAGATCCAGCAGATGGAAATGAGGTTTACGCCACTAACGTAGTCAAAGAATTGACAGAAGCAGAGGCCCGAAACCTGAATAGTTTTGAAAGTTTGATTGACCACAACATCTTGTCAGCTCGTGAGTACCAGTCTGGTGACTATGAACGAAATGGCTACTATACCATTAAACTTTTTGCTCCGATTTATTCAGCTCTCAGCAGTGAGAAAGGCACGCCAGGGGACCTTATGGGACGCCGGATCGCTTACGAACTTTTGGCTGCCAAAGGCTTTAAGGATGGAATGGTACCTTATATCTCAAATCAATACGAAGAAATTGCCAAACAAAAAGGTAAAACTATCAATCTCTATGGTAAAGAACGAGGATTGGTGACAGATGAACTTGTATTGGACAAGGTATTTGAAGGCAAGTATGCATCTTGGGCTGCCTTTAAGAAAGCCATGTATAAAGAACGTGTGGATCAGTTTGAAAACTTGAAACAAGTGACCTTTAAAGATCCGACAAAACCATGGCCAAGCTATGCGACCAAGACTATCAATCGTGTGAGTGAATTGCAGGCCCTCATGGACCAAGCTGTACTACAGGATGCTGTAAGTCCTCGTTGGAGCAACTATAATCCAGAGTATGACAGTGCCGTTCATAAGTTGAAGAGAGCAATCTTTAAGGCCTATCTTGACCAAACAAACGACTTCAGAACCTCTATTTTTAAGAAATAAGGGTTGGAAAATGAAAAGGGAGGATCGACAGATCTTCTCTTTTTATGTTCGGCTGTCTGAAAGCTGGTAGGGGATTTGTTTGTGACGGAGAAGGTCTTTTGTTTCTGGGGGAAATATGGTAGAATGATAGCTACGAGAGAAGGAGATTTTTATGGAGAGAGATAGATTGGTTCGACTCAATTGGAGACTGGGCATGGTGGCAGGAGTGACCTTACTTTTGGGACCTGTTCTACGATTTTTGCTATCCTATACTGGGGCCATCATCTATAAAGATCCTTCAAAAATGCTGGTCGTCACGGTTACCTTTTCCCTGCTCCTGACATTTTTTAAGATTTTGATGATTGCATTAGGAACCTTTATGCTAATCTATTTCGAAGAGGATCAACAACTTCGAATGCTGCCATCTATTTTATTTATCATTGGTGGCGTGCTGGGATTTCTTTCAGCGACCGAGTGGATAGGAGGATTTCTAATCATTAAAGGCGCTGTTTCTTTTTCTAAATTTTTGAAAGAAGTCTGTGGCCTTGTCTGATAGTCTAGTGAAACAATCCGTTTGAGGGTTGTTTTTTCATTTAAAGAATGATCTGGTGAAAGAATATGTTGGGAAAATGCTTTTTTATAAGAAAACATGATGTAACTAAGAATACTGATCGTTTAATTGATGCTTTAAATAACAAATAGTTGCAATTGTTTCTTGATTGAATATCGCGAATTAATAATATCTAGATGAGAGGACACCGTTCTCTCTTTTTAGTTGATTTTAACTAGCTTTTTTGTGAAAAATTGTGTAAAATAGAATAGATAAACGAGGGAAACCTCGAAAAATAAAAGGAGAATCCATCTAATGGTAAAATTGGTTTTTGCTCGCCACGGTGAGTCTGAATGGAACAAAGCTAACCTTTTCACTGGTTGGGCTGATGTTGATTTGTCTGAAAAAGGTACACAACAAGCGATTGACGCTGGTAAATTGATCAAAGAAGCTGGTATCGAATTTGACCAAGCTTACACTTCAGTATTGAAACGTGCAATCAAAACAACAAACTTGGCTCTTGAAGCTTCTGACCAATTGTGGGTTCCAGTTGAAAAATCATGGCGTTTGAACGAACGTCACTACGGTGGTTTGACTGGTAAAAACAAAGCTGAAGCTGCGGAACAATTTGGTGATGAGCAAGTTCACATCTGGCGTCGTTCATACGATGTATTGCCTCCAAACATGGATCGTGATGATGAGCATTCAGCACACACTGACCGTCGTTACGCTTCACTTGACGACTCAGTTATCCCAGATGCTGAAAACTTGAAAGTGACTTTGGAACGTGCCCTTCCATTCTGGGAAGACAAAATCGCTCCAGCACTTAAAGATGGTAAAAACGTATTCGTAGGAGCTCACGGTAACTCAATCCGTGCCCTTGTAAAACACATCAAACGCTTGTCAGACGACGAAATCATGGACGTGGAAATCCCTAACTTCCCACCATTGGTATTCGAATTCGACGAAAAATTGAACGTAGTTTCTGAATACTACCTTGGAAAATAATATATAAACAAAAAAGCCTAGGATTCCTAGGCTTTTTTGTATCTAAGTTTAAAAAAAGGCAATTTAGCTAATTGAAAAAGTATAAAATGAGAGGATATAGCTTATGAAATAGTAAGTTGTATGAATTAATCTTCTTTTGATTCGTAGCGCCAATGTTCGTAGTTATAGGTTGATAAGATTATATCCGTGATTTCTTCCGGTTCTTCTTGCGCTCCCCCAGCAATCCAAAGAGAAATAATCCCTTCAATACTTGATAAGAAGATTTCCAAAGCGTATTTGTGAGGAATTTGGAAGTTTTCTGATAAGAAATGACGAGTCGTTTCTTTTTTATTTTCAGTTAGAATAATGCTACTTAGAAATTCACGAATTGCACCACGAAAGTCTATGTAATGACTTTGGGACAAGGCGTTAATAAGGCGTTCGTTCGAACGTAATATATAGAAGTTGGCTAACATAAACTTTCTAGGCGATTCTCTTTCTTTTTCTAAAAAAATGTAGAGCTGGGAAATAATTTCACTTTTCAAACTGTCAATCATTTGATATTTGTCTTCATAGTGTAGATAGAAAGTTCCCCTATTAATTCCTGCCCGTTTACAGAGCTTACTAATTGATATATTTTCAAATTTCTCCTCTGATAGCAGCTGAATCAAAGCTTCTTTGATGTCTTCCTTAGTAGTAGTTTTTCGTTTCTGAACCATTTTATCTTCCTTTTTATTAAATCAACACTTTGTTGATTTTTGATTATTGCTTTTTGACTTAGTCCATTATATAATATTTGTGATTTAGAATCAACATCTTGTTGATTTAAGAAAACGAGCTTTGAAAAGGAGATAAACGATATGGCTTATATTGAAATGAAACACAGCTACAAGCGTTACCAGGTTGGAGATACGGAGATTGTGGCTAATCGTGATGTGAATTTTGAAATTGAAAAAGGGGAGTTGGTCATTATCCTTGGTGCTTCAGGTGCTGGAAAATCAACCATTCTCAATCTCCTAGGAGGTATGGATACTAATGATGAAGGGGAGATTTGGATTGATGGTGTCAATATCGCCGACTACAATTCCCACCAACGAACAAACTATCGTCGTGAAGATGTAGGCTTTGTTTTTCAGTTTTATAATCTAGTTTCCAATCTGACAGCCAAGGAAAACGTGGAACTGGCTTCAGAAATCGTGACAGATGCCTTGGATCCAGAGCAAGTGCTCAAAGACGTAGGTCTGGCTCATCGCCTCAATAACTTTCCAGCCCAGCTTTCTGGAGGGGAGCAACAGCGAGTCTCCATTGCACGCGCTGTAGCTAAAAATCCTAAAATTCTCCTTTGTGATGAACCGACAGGTGCCTTGGATTACCAGACAGGGAAGCAAGTCTTGAAGATTCTTCAAGATATGTCTCGTCAAAAGGGAGCGACGGTGATTATCGTGACCCACAATGGCGCGCTAGCCCCTATTGCAGATCGCGTGATTCATATGCGTGATGCAACGGTTAAGAGTGTGACGATTAATGAGAATCCACAGGATATCGATATATTGGAGTATTAGCATGAAAAAAACATATCGGAAAGACCTATTTCAGTCAGTGACGACTTCAAAGGGACGCTTTGTTTCTATCTTGACCTTGATGATGCTGGGTTCTTTAGCCCTAGTAGGTCTTAAAGTAGCCAGTCCAAACATGGAACGCACGGCAGGGGATTATCTCCGTAAAGCCAATACTTTGGATCTGGCAGTGATAGCTGACTATGGTTTGGACAAAGAAGATCAGGACGAGCTAAAGACCCTTCAAGGAGCAAGTGTTGAGTTTGGCTATATGGCAGACCTAACCGTTGAAAATGGTGAGGAAGCAGTTCGACTTTATTCCAAACCAGAGAGCATTTCAACCTTCCAAGTGACAGAAGGGCGGCTGCCAGAGGCTGATGGGGAAATTGCCTTAGCTGATTTCTGGAAAGACCGCTATCAGATTGGGCAGACAATCACCTTTAGCAAGAAAGAAGAGGGGAAGTCCTTTTTGAAATCCCAAACTTACACCGTTACAGGATTTGTTCAGTCAGGTGAGATGCTTTCTCAAGAAGACTTGGGAGGGGCTAGTAGTGGAAATGGAAGTTTGGCTGGCTATGGAGTGCTTGTAGCCAGTCGGTTTGATACAGAAGTGTATAGTATTGCGCGTGTGCGCTATGATGATTTAAAAAACCTGGATGCTTTTTCATCAGACTATAAGAGCAAACGTGCTCAACATCAGGAAGAATTGCAAGACTTGCTTGCCGATAATGGTCAAAAAAGATTGGCAAGTATCAAATCAAATGGGCAAAAGAGCTTGGAAGATGGGAAAGAACAGCTCCAAACTGCTGAAAGTAACCTTCAAAAAGGCAAGAGTCAGTTAGAGCAGGCTGAAAGTCGCTTGAAAACGCAAGAAGAACAAGTGACTGTTTTTCCTGAGCCTCAAAAGAGTCAAGCCACGGAGCAATTGACGAAAGCTAAGGAAGAATTGGCTACAGAAAAAGAAAAACTGGCTCAGGCAGAGAGTGATCTAACTAAGGAAAAAGAGAAGCTTGAACAGCGTCAGAAAGACCTTGATGAACTGGCAGAGCCGAAATACCACGTATACAATCGCCAAACCATGCCAGGTGGTCAAGGCTATCTCATGTACAGTAACGCTTCAGCAAGCATTCGTTCTGTTGGGAATATCTTCCCCGTGGTGCTTTATATGGTCGCTGCAATGGTGACCTTTACAACGATGACTCGATTTGTGGATGAAGAGCGTACCAATGCTGGTATTTTCAAGGCTCTAGGTTACCGGAATCAAGATATAGTTGCCAAGTTTGTCCTCTATGGTTTTCTTGCAGGAACTGTGGGAACCCTTATAGGAACGCTTCTTGGACATTATCTTCTTGCAGGCGTGATTTCGGATGTTATAACAGCAGGAATGGTCGTTGGGAAAAGCCAGGAGTATTTTTACTGGTCTTATAGCCTCCTTGCCCTAGCCTTGAGTTGGGTATCCAGTGTCTTGCCAGCTTATCTGGTGGCGCGAAGGGAGTTGCATGATGAAGCAGCCCAACTTTTGCTTCCCAAACCTCCCGTTAAGGGATCAAAGATTTTGCTGGAACGCCTGAGCTTTATTTGGAGTCATTTGAGCTTCACTCATAAGGTTACAGCGCGAAATATTTTCCGTTATAAACAACGGATGTTGATGACCATTTTTGGAGTTGCAGGTTCGGTGGCTCTCCTATTTGCAGGTCTTGGCATTCAGTCATCTGTGGGAGGAGTTGTGGAGCGTCAATTTGAACAAATCCAGCAATACCAGATGATTGTAGCGGAAAAGAGCAGTGTAACGGAGCAAGAAAAAGCAGATCTGGAAAGCGCCTTGCAAGCTGAGCCTATCCACGCTTATCAAAAGATTTACTCTAAATCTATTGAAAAAGATTTCAAAGGAAAAGCAGGACTTCAGACTATCACCATAATGGTTACTAGTGGAGAAGACTTCAATCCCTTTATCACATTAGAGGAAAATGGGCGAGAGTTGCAGGTCACTAATGGAGCGGTCGTGAGTCAAAAATTAGCCCAACTAGCAAGTGTTACGGTTGGAGACAAGCTAGAGCTTGATGGGAAAGAAATCAAGGTCGCGGCTATTTCTGAAAACTATGTTGGACACTTCGTTTATCTCAACCGAGCGACTTACGAACAAGTCTATGGAACCAGTCCGCAAGACAATGCCTACCTAGTGAAATTAAAAGAGCCAACACCATCCAATACGGAGAAAGAAGCTGCTGTCTTTATGAAAAAAGCTGCTGTTTCTGGAGTGGTCCAAAATGCAACGGCTATCCACCTCTTTGAATCTGTAGCCAATTCTCTCAATAAAACCATGGCAATCCTTGTCCTTGTTTCCGTCTTACTAGCCATTGTCATTCTTTACAATCTCACGAATATCAATGTGGCAGAACGTATCCGCGAACTTTCCACTATTAAGGTTCTTGGTTTCCATAATAAAGAAGTGACCCTCTATATCTACCGCGAGACCATAGTGCTATCCCTTGTGGGGATTGTTCTCGGTTTGGTAGCAGGCTACTATTTACATCAATTTTTGATACAAATGATTTCACCTGCCACCATACTTTTTTATCCACGAGTCAGCTGGGAAGTCTATGCTCTTCCAATCGTCGCAGTGACTGTAATCTTAGCCTTACTGGGCATCTTTGTCAATCACCACTTGAGGAAGGTGGATATGCTTGAAGCCCTGAAATCAGTAGAGTAATTCAAGGTTTTAAACAGTAAATCAGTTGACAAAGTCTCTGCTTCTTGGTAGAATAAGAATTGTCGTAAAGACAAATAACTTCTTCTTGGTTACAGGCATGCCAACCTGTCACTCGGATGAAGCCAAATAAAAAGGAGAAACATCATGGCAATCTCAAAAGAGAAAAAAAATGAAATCATCGCACAATATGCACGTCACGAAGGTGATACAGGTTCAGTAGAGGTTCAAGTTGCTGTCCTTACTTGGGAAATCAACCACCTTAACGAACACATCAAACAACACAAAAAAGACCACGCTACTTACCGTGGATTGATGAAGAAAATCGGTCGCCGTCGTAACTTGCTTGCATACTTGCGTAAAAACGACGTTAACCGTTACCGTGAGTTAATCAACTCTCTTGGACTTCGTCGCTAATCTTGCGTCTAAAACGTTTCTATACTTCGTTGGCTTCAGCTCGATGTACCATTAGTACAATCTTCGCCTCGTCGCCTAGTCTATAAACGTTTTATCCAGCAAGAATTATGATGCTAAGGGCTCCAAAAATCCGTATGAAAATAGGGAAAGGAAACAGTGTTCGATGAACACAAGGAGTTTCATCTTTTTCACTAGGATTTTAGCCCGAGCTCAAATCAGCTCTCTGATTTCAGAGGGCTTTTTATGTTGTCACCTTACCTCGATATACTCAAGTATTATCTTTGGTTACGCTTCTTAGCACTGTAAGGTAAAATAAACCAAATCATCTCCCTTCGGGGAGATTTTTTGTTTCACTAAAATTTTTATACAATCTTCGGCTCATCGCCTAGTCTATAAACGGTTTATCCGGCAAGAATCATGATGCTAAGGGCGTTAAAAATCCGTATGAAAATAGGGAAAGGAAACAGTGTTCGATGAACACAAGGAGTTTCATCTTTTTCACTAGGATTTTAGCCCGAGCTCAAATCAG
>NZ_NCUL01000005.1:0-126978 GCF_002096455.1 Streptococcus oralis subsp. oralis
GATACACCTGTACCCATGCCGAACACAGTAGTTAAGCCCTAGAACGCCGGAAGTAGTTGGGGGTTGCCCCCTGTGAGATATGGAAGTCGCTTAGCTTTTATCCGCCATAGCTCAGTTGGTAGTAGCGCATGACTGTTAATCATGATGTCGTAGGTTCGAGTCCTACTGGCGGAGTATAGATCGAAACGTTCAATTGAGCGTTTTTTTATTTATTAATATAGTGGACTGTTGAAATTTCAAATTTTAATTTTTAAATCTATAATTGCCTCTTTATTTTATTTTTAGTTAGTTTAGCTTTAAATTCTTCTTTTATAGGATTTGAAGCTTTTTTAGTTCCTTTTTTTGTTAGACTAGTGTTACTAATAAGAAAGGGAATTTTTATATGCTTCAGAAATTTTATGACCGAGCATTTGTCTTTTTGAAACTAGTTGAACAAGAATATGCCTCTTTAGGCCAGAGTTGTGCAGAGTGGGAATCACTTCATCTTCGGTTTTTACTATATTACTTAATCCGATTTAAAATTAAAAGTGATAGGGACTTTTCTCTATATCACTTTAGAACAGCTTATCGTCTATATCTAGATAAATTACTGCAAGGTGGTACAACTCTCATCCAATAGGAAGCATCTATATCATAATTACGAACGATAGTTATAGTTATATTTTAAAAAATATAGAATTAGCTTATAATCAAAGGCTTTTGTATTTAGAAATGAAAGAATTTCCAAATCTTTTCTACTGTTTCTTCTTGATAAAAAGGCGATTTTTTCTTATAATAAATTGTAAGATATAATTGCGGGTGAAATTCCTGCCATGTATATGAGAAAGGACGAGCTCCTAGTAGCTCAGACGAATTTTATTATGACTTCAGTTGTTGTTGTAGGTACCCAATGGGGTGATGAAGGTAAAGGGAAAATTACAGATTTTCTTTCAGCTAATGCAGAGGTAATTGCTCGTTATCAAGGTGGTGATAATGCTGGTCACACGATTGTGATTGATGGTAAGAAATTTAAGTTGCACTTGATTCCATCTGGAATTTTCTTTCCTGAAAAAATCTCTGTTATTGGGAATGGGATGGTCGTGAATCCAAAATCCCTTGTGAAAGAGTTGAGCTATCTTCATGAGGAAGGTGTGACAACTGATAACTTGCGTATTTCTGATCGTGCGCATGTTATTTTGCCTTACCATATTGAGTTGGATCGCTTGCAAGAAGAGGCTAAGGGCGATAATAAGATTGGTACTACAATAAAGGGAATTGGTCCAGCATATATGGACAAGGCTGCTCGTGTTGGAATTCGTATTGCGGATCTTTTGGATAAGGATATTTTCCGTGAGCGTTTGGAACGCAATCTTGCGGAAAAGAATCGTCTGTTTGAAAAATTATATGATAGCACCCCTATTTCAGTTGATGACATTTTTGACGAGTACTATGAGTATGGCCAACAAATTAAGCAGTATGTGACAGATACGTCTGTTATCTTGAACGATGCGCTTGATAATGGCAAACGTGTGCTGTTTGAAGGGGCGCAAGGTGTCATGTTGGATATTGACCAAGGGACTTATCCATTTGTTACTTCTTCAAACCCTGTCGCTGGTGGTGTGACAATTGGGTCTGGTGTTGGTCCAAGTAAGATTGACAAGGTTGTAGGTGTATGTAAAGCCTACACAAGTCGTGTAGGAGACGGACCTTTCCCAACTGAATTGTTTGATGAAGTGGGAGATCGCATCCGTGAAGTAGGTCATGAATACGGTACAACAACTGGCCGTCCACGTCGTGTAGGTTGGTTTGACTCAGTTGTGATGCGTCACAGCCGTCGTGTATCTGGGATTACCAATCTTTCATTGAATTCTATCGATGTTTTGAGCGGTTTGGATACGGTAAAAATCTGTGTGGCCTATGATCTTGATGGTCAACGTATTGATTACTATCCTGCTAGTCTTGAGCAGTTGAAACGCTGCAAGCCAATCTACGAGGAATTGCCAGGTTGGTCAGAAGACATCACTGGAGTCCGTAATTTGGAAGACCTTCCTGAGAATGCACGTAACTATGTTCGTCGTGTAAGCGAGTTGGTTGGTGTTCGTATCTCAACTTTCTCAGTAGGACCTGGTCGTGAACAAACTAATATTTTAGAAAGTGTTTGGTCATAGGAGATTTTTAAGATTAGTTTAAGACAGGTTGGGTATACTATAGACAGTTACAAGAAGACCTCCTAACTTGTTGTAACAAATATCCTAAACTTTTCTTTTTCATAATAATCTCCCTATTAAGTCACCGCATTCGGTGGCTTTTTTTGTGTTGAGAATCATGATATAATAATAAAATCGACAAGTAGGAAAAGGGAAAAGAGATGGATTATACGCTTGAAGAAAAAGAAGTCTTTATGAGGGAGGCTTTGAGAGAAGCTGAGATTGCCTTAGAACACGATGAAATTCCAATTGGTTGTGTGATTGTCAAGGATGGAGAAATCATTGGTAGGGGGCATAATGCGCGCGAGGAGTTGCAACGGGCGGTCATGCATGCGGAAATCATGGCCATAGAGAATGCGAACCTGAGTGAGGAGAGCTGGCGCTTGCTGGATTGCACGCTTTTTGTGACCATTGAGCCTTGTGTCATGTGTAGTGGGGCGATTGGACTCGCCCGTATTCCAAACGTGGTCTATGGGGCTAAAAACCAGAAATTTGGCGCCGCTGGGAGTTTGTATGATATCTTGACAGATGAGCGTCTCAACCATCGTGTAGAGGTTGAAACGGGAATTTTGGAAGATGAATGCGCAACTATTATGCAAGACTTTTTTAGAAATAGACGGAAAAAATAATTTTTCTTTTAAAATGAATAGGAATGTGATATAATAAATAGTGGAGCAACAGTTCTGCGTGAAGCGGGTCAGGGGAGGAATCCAGCAGCCCTAAGCGATTTGAATTGTGTGCTCTTTTTTTCGTGCTTTTTCCGAATAAATAAGATAGAATAATCTAGAATAAATGATAATAGAAAAGAGAAAATTATGAAAATTCGTGGTTTTGAATTGGTTTCTACTTTTACAGATGAAAATTTATTACCCAAGCGTGAGACAGCGCATGCGGCTGGTTACGACTTAAAGGTTGCTGTGCGTACGGTTATTGCTCCAGGAGAGATTGTCTTGGTTCCGACAGGGGTTAAGGCTTATATGCAGCCGACTGAGGTTCTCTACCTCTATGATCGCTCTTCAAATCCTCGTAAGAAGGGCTTGGTTTTAATTAATTCAGTTGGGGTCATTGATGGGGATTATTATGGAAATCCTGGGAATGAAGGGCATATTTTTGCTCAGATGAAGAATATTACAGATCAAGAGGTTGTTCTTGAAGTTGGGGAACGAGTGGTTCAGGCTGTCTTTGCGCCTTTCTTAATTGCAGATGGAGATGCGGCTGATGGTGTGCGAACTGGTGGATTTGGATCAACAGGGCACTAGAATGAAGATTATCTTTGTACGCCATGGGGAGCCAGATTATAGTATGCTTGATAAACTTGAAAATCCGCAACTATATAGTGGTTTTGGTCGTGATTTAGCACCATTGACAGGAAAAGGTCGCAGTCTGGCAAAAGAAGTTGCTAAAACTACATGTTTTGGAAAGGCAGAGATTATTATTTCATCGTCTGTGACGAGGGCTTTAGAAACAGCCCATTATATAGCAGTTGAAACAGGATTGGACTTATTTGTGGAGCCGTTTTTTCATGAGTGGCGTCCGGACTTAGATGGCACTAACTCTGATTTAACTAGTGTATTGGTAGCTCATGAATATTATCTAAAACATCAAGGAGGTTTATCTGAAGATTCTCCTTATCGCTATGAAACAGATCTAGAGATGCGTCATCGTTTTTTAAAAGCTTTGGAAAAATATAAAAATTATAAAACTATTATCATTGTAACTCACGGAATGCTCATGCGCCAATTTGTACCAGACGAGAAGATTGATTTTTGCCAAGTGATCGAGTGTGAGATAGAGATATAGAAAGAAGTAAAATGAAATGAGCTATAGAGATTTTCAAGCTTTTACCGCTGAGAATTGTCAAGGGTATAAGAAAGTCTATAATATCAGTATTGGAGGATTTCTTTACTTAGCTTTTCTTCCGGAAGCCTATTATAAAATTCTTTGTATTTCTTCAGAATATATGTCAATAATTGACTGTGAAAATGATCAGGTAACTCCTGTAGATGGGGATTATGATGAGACGGAATTAGTAGCCATGTATGAGGGCTGTGATTCTCCCATTTCTATTGCGGGACAATATGGTGGAAGTCTCCCTTTGGACAATGGGGAAGATATCCGAGTGACAATGGAAAAAGATCAATCTGGGAAGTATCCGATTTTAACCATTTTTTGGGAAAAGGATAAAGAAACTAGGGTACAAATTTATAAAGGTTATTTACCGTATATTTTTGGTTTTAGTCCGGATGGAGAGTATTATGCTTATGCAGATGATGGCGGATTGACTGTTTTAAAGAAAGATAGTTGATAGCGTGAAAAACAAGAAATTTTAAAATGAGAGGATTAGAATTATCGCAA
The DNA here is from genome assembly GCF_002096455.1 of Streptococcus oralis subsp. oralis. GTDB lineage: Bacteria > Bacillota > Bacilli > Lactobacillales > Streptococcaceae > Streptococcus > Streptococcus oralis_CY. The sequence continues at coordinate 4,542 of NZ_NCUL01000005.1, forward strand.
AGAAAAAAGCGACATTTGTATGTCAAAATTGTGGGTATAATTCCCCAAAATATCTAGGGCGCTGTCCAAACTGTGGAGCTTGGTCTTCTTTTGTAGAAGAGGTTGAGGTTGCCGAGGTTAAGAATGCACGAGTGTCCTTGACAGGTGAAAAAACCAAGCCTATGAAACTGGCTGAGGTGACTTCCATCAATGTCAATCGAACCAAGACGGAGATGGAGGAATTCAACCGTGTGCTTGGAGGCGGAGTGGTACCAGGGAGTCTCGTCCTTATCGGTGGGGATCCAGGAATCGGGAAATCAACCCTTCTCCTACAAGTTTCAACGCAGCTGTCTCAAGTGGGTACGGTTCTCTATGTCAGTGGGGAGGAGTCTGCCCAGCAGATTAAGTTACGGGCAGAGCGCTTGGGTGATATTGATAGTGAGTTTTATCTCTATGCAGAGACCAATATGCAGAGTGTTCGATCTGAGGTGGAGCGCATCCAACCAGATTTTCTCATCATCGACTCTATCCAGACGATTATGTCTCCTGAGATTTCAGGGGTGCAGGGGTCTGTGTCTCAGGTGCGTGAGGTGACCGCTGAGCTTATGCAGCTGGCTAAGACCAATAACATTGCCATCTTTATCGTAGGGCATGTGACCAAGGAAGGGACCTTGGCGGGTCCGCGTATGTTGGAGCATATGGTAGATACAGTGCTTTACTTTGAAGGGGAACGTCACCATACCTTTCGTATCTTGAGAGCAGTCAAAAACCGTTTTGGTTCCACTAATGAGATTGGCATCTTTGAGATGCAGTCGGGTGGATTGGTTGAGGTGCTCAATCCGAGTCAAGTTTTCCTAGAGGAGCGTTTGGATGGGGCTACTGGCTCGTCAATCGTTGTGACCATGGAAGGGACCCGTCCGATTTTGGCGGAGGTTCAGGCTTTGGTAACACCAACCATGTTTGGAAATGCTAAACGTACGACGACTGGACTTGATTTCAATCGTGCAAGTCTGATTATGGCTGTTTTGGAAAAACGAGCAGGGCTTCTCTTGCAAAACCAGGATGCCTATCTCAAATCTGCTGGTGGTGTAAAATTGGATGAGCCTGCCATTGACTTGGCTGTTGCAGTGGCTATTGCCTCTAGTTACAAGGACAAGCCTACCAATCCTCAGGAATGTTTTGTGGGTGAACTGGGCTTGACCGGAGAAATTCGGCGCGTGAATCGCATCGAACAACGCATCAATGAAGCGGAAAAATTGGGCTTTACCAAGATTTATGTACCCAAGAATTCCTTGACAGGAATCACTCCACCCAAGGAAATTGAAGTCATTGGTGTGACGACTATTCAGGAAGTTTTGAAAAAGGTCTTTGCATAATCCGTGACAAATCCTCTTAAAAATGATAAGATAGGAGAAATATTTGATTATCAAATTTTTGAGGAGGGAATCGTGTCGTATTTTGAACAGTTTATGCAAGCCAATCAGGCTTATGTTGCCCTACATGGGCAGTTAAATCTGCCACTTAAACCCAAAACCAGAGTAGCTATCGTGACCTGTATGGACTCACGTCTACACGTTGCGCAAGCTCTAGGTTTGGCCCTTGGGGATGCTCATATCTTGCGGAATGCGGGTGGTCGAGTAACTGAGGACATGATTCGTTCACTGGTGATTTCCCAGCAACAAATGGGGACAAGAGAAATCGTGGTGCTTCACCATACAGACTGTGGAGCTCAAACCTTTCAAAATGAAAGTTTTCATGAACATTTGAAACACGAGCTCGGAGTTGATGTGTCTGGTCAAGACTTTTTACCATTTCAGGATGTGGAAGAGAGCGTGAGAGAGGATATGCAATTGCTTCGAGAATCTCCACTGATTCCTGATGATGTGGTTATTTCAGGTGCTGTCTATGATGTGGATACAGGAAGTATGAGAGAAGTATACTAACTTTGTCTCGAAAAAATCTCATCCTAGCATAAAATCGATTGTTAAAATGTAGAATTTTTAGTTTTAATATAGCTAATATAAAATAGCAAAAAACAAGGGTATAAATGTTTACTCTTGTTTTATTTTTGATTGAAAAATAAAGGAAAAAGCGCTACAATGGTAGATGGAAAATGTTGTGTAAAAACAAGTGATACATAAATACCGGAGGAAATCATGTCTTTTTCTGATTTAAAGCTGTTTGCCCTTTCTTCTAATAGAGAATTGGCAGAGCGTGTGGCGCAAGAAATTGGGATAGAGTTGGGGAAATCGACTGTTCGCCAATTTTCAGATGGGGAGATTCAGGTCAACATTGAAGAATCAATCCGTGGAAAACACGTCTTTATCCTACAATCAACGAGTTCACCTGTAAATGATAATTTACTTGAAATTTTAATTATGGTGGATGCATTGAAGCGTGCTAGTGCAGAATCTGTCAATGTTGTTATGCCCTACTATGGCTATGCACGTCAGGATAGAAAAGCGCGCGCGCGTGAGCCAATCACAGCAAAACTCGTTGCAAACATGCTAGAAGTTGCTGGGGTAGATCGTTTGTTGACGATTGATTTGCACGCTGCACAGATTCAGGGATTCTTTGATATTCCTGTAGATCACTTGATGGGTGCTCCATTGATTGCGGACTATTTTGAACGTCGTGGCATGGTCGGCTCTGACTACGTGGTTGTCAGCCCAGACCATGGTGGAGTGACTCGTGCTCGTAAATTGGCAGAGTTTTTGAAAACTCCGATTGCGATTATTGACAAACGCCGTAGTGTAGACAAGATGAATACCAGTGAAGTGATGAACATCATTGGTAAGGTAGAAGGTAAGACTTGTATCTTGATTGACGATATGATCGATACAGCTGGAACCATTTGTCATGCAGCGGATGCTCTTGCTGAAGCAGGTGCTGTTGAAGTTTACGCAAGCTGTACGCACCCAGTACTTTCTGGTCCTGCTATGGATAATATCCAAAAATCAGCCATTAAAAAATTGGTTGTTTTGGATACTATCTACCTACCAGAAGAGCGTTTGATTGATAAGATTGAACAAATTTCGATTGCTCATCTCTTAGGAGATGCCATTGTACGTATCCACGAAAAACGTCCTCTTTCTCCATTATTTAGTATCGAGAAAAAAATCTAAACTTTCACTTGAAATAGATCGTTCTCCTAGCAGACTTTTCTCTTGCTAGGAGATTTTTTGTAGTCAAAATCTGCAAGCCTTTTCAAAATATGCTATACTGATGGAAAAGGAGGATTTCTATGAGCCAAGAATTTATCAATCCAAGTGATGGTGTGGTACGTCAGTATCTTGCAACCAGTAAAACGTTAGCGGTAGTAGGCTTGTCCGATCGTGAAGAAACAACTAGCAATCGAGTGACTAAGGAAATGCAGGCTCGGGGCTATAAAATCATTCCAGTCAATCCCAAGGCTTCAGGTGGCGAAATCTTGGGAGAAAAGGCCTATGCAAGCCTAGCTGAGATTCCTTTTCCTGTTGATATTGTCAATGTATACCGACGGAGCGAGTTTTTACCAGATGTGGCGCGTGATTTTCTCAAGGCTGATGCCAAGATTTTTTGGGCACAACTGGGACTTGAAAGCCTAGAAGCGGAAGAAATCTTGCGTGCTGGAGGATGCGATGACATCGTGATGAATCGTTGTATTAAGAGAGAACATACTCGCTTAATTCTTGAGCAATAAAAAGGTAGCCATGGGCTACCTTTTTGTGTTAGAAAATACCAATCAATGCCTGCATGCCAAGACTGGTGAGGATGATGGCAATCCAGCAAAGGGCTCCAAGAAGAATGGATTTACCGCTGGATTTGACCATGGCTACTAGATTTGTTTTGAGACCGATGGCACTCATAGCCATGATAATGAGGAATTTGGAGAGTTGTTTGAGAGGGGTGAAGAAGCTACTAGACACACCGAGAGAGGTGAGAAAAGTCGTTAAGAGAGAGGCTAGGATAAAGTAAAGGATAAAAAGTGGGAAGACTTTTTTTAGTTGGAAACCCTGGCTATTTTTTTGTTGGCGGCTTTGCCAGTAGGAGAGAAAGAGCGTGATAGGAATAATGGCAAGGGTGCGTGTGAGTTTAACAATGGTTGCAGACTCAAGGGTATTGGTCTGATAAAGACTGTCCCATGCGCTGGCTGTGGCCGTTACAGAAGAAGTATCGTTGACTGCAGTTCCTGCAAAGAGGGCAAAACCTTCATTGGATAGGTGAAGCCAGGTTCCTAGCGTTGGAAAGATGAGCGCAGCCAAGACATTGAAGAAAAAGATAACGGAAATGGCTTGGGCAACTTCTTTTTCCTTGGCATGGATGACGGGCGCTGTCGCAGCAATGGCAGAGCCACCACAGATAGAAGAACCCACTCCAATCAAGGTAGCTAGTTTTGTGTCTAGCGCAAAGAAACGTTGGAAGAGGTAGGCAACGATTAAGGAAATCGAAATGGTGGAAAGGATGACAGGGAGTGAAGTTTGTCCAACTGCGAAGACTTGCGAGATATTGAGACCAAAACCGAGTAAGATAACGGCATACTGGAGTAATTTCTTGGAACTAAAGGTCAAACCTGCGTCTAGTTGTTTGTAAGGTGAGAGCCAGGGGTGGAGGAGCATTCCAGCAAAAATTGCAAAGACAGGTGCACCCACGACGGGGAAAAATCCTCCCAGGCACCAAGATACGATAGAAATGAGAAGGCAGGCCAAGATTCCTGCTCCATTTTTTGATAAAAATGACATATAAACCTCCGAAAATAAGCACTTATTATTATAGTCCTGTCGAGAAGAAAAGTAAAACAGAAAGTGAAAAATGCGGGTTTCAGATGGATTTTGCGGTCAGGGAGCTTTTGTAGTATAATAGTACTATGTTCTGTAAGCAAGGGGGATATCTATGGACTTAACCAAACGCTTTAATAAACAGTTAGACAAGATTCAAGTTTCCTTGATTCGCCAGTTTGACCAGGCAATTTCAGAGATTCCTGGGGTCTTGCGTTTGACCTTGGGGGAACCTGATTTTACAACGCCAGATCATATCAAGGAGGCAGCCAAGCGAGCCATTGACCAGAACCAATCCTACTATACAGGGATGAGCGGTTTACTGACCTTGCGCCAGGCTGCTAGCGACTTTGTAAAAGAAAAATACCAGCTAGATTATAATCCTGAAAATGAAATTTTGGTTACAATTGGGGCGACAGAGGCTTTATCTGCTACTTTGACGGCTATTTTGGAAGAGGGGGACAAGGTGCTCTTGCCAGCTCCTGCCTACCCAGGATATGAGCCGATTGTCAATCTAGTTGGGGCAGAGATTGTCGAGATTGATACAACTGAAAATGGTTTTGTCTTGACTCCTGAGATGTTGGAAAAGGCCATTTTGGAGCAAGGGGACAAGCTCAAAGCAGTTATTCTCAACTATCCAGCCAATCCGACAGGTATTACCTATAGTCGGGAGCAGTTGGAAGCCTTGGCAGACGTTTTACGCAAGTATGAGATTTTTGTTGTCTGTGATGAGGTTTACTCAGAATTAACCTATACAGGCGAAGCCCATGTATCTCTGGGAACTATGCTGAGAGACCAGGCTATTATTATCAATGGCTTGTCTAAATCGCATGCTATGACTGGTTGGCGTTTAGGCTTTATCTTTGCTCCTGCGGCTTTCACAGCTCAGTTAATCAAGAGTCACCAGTATTTGGTTACTGCTGCAAATACGATGGCTCAGCATGCTGCGGTGGAGGCTTTGACCGCTGGTAAAAACGACGCAGAGCCTATGAAAAAGGAATACATCCAGCGTCGAGATTATATCATCGAAAAGATGACTGCTCTTGGTTTTGAGATTATCAAACCAGATGGGGCCTTCTATATCTTTGCTAAGATTCCAGCGGGCTACAATCAAGACTCCTTTGCTTTTCTGAAGGATTTTGCCTATAAGAAGGCCGTTGCCTTTATCCCTGGTGCCGCCTTTGGACGTTACGGAGAAGGCTATGTGCGTCTGTCCTATGCAGCCAGCATGGAAACGATCAGAGAGGCCATGAAACGACTTGAGGAGTACATGAGAGAAGCATGATTCAGTCTATCACGAGTCAAGGTCTCGTACTCTACAATCGTAACTTTCGTGAGGATGACAAGCTAGTCAAAATTTTTACCGAGCAGGCGGGCAAGCGTATGTTTTTCGTCAAACACGCTGGCCAGTCCAAACTAGCTCCTGTTATTCAGCCTTTGGTGTTGGCACGATTTCTCTTGCGCATCAATGATGATGGGCTTAGCTACATCGAGGACTACCATGAGGTGATGACCTTTCCAAAGATTAATAGTGATCTCTTTGTCATGGCCTATGCTACCTATGTGGCAGCTCTTGCAGATGCTAGTTTGCAGGATAATCAGCAGGATGCTCCCTTGTTTGCTTTCTTGAGGAAGACTCTGGAGTTGATGGAAGCAGGGATAGATTATCAGGTCTTAACCAATATTTTTGAAATTCAAATCTTGACTCGATTTGGAATCAGCCTTAATTTTAATGAGTGTGTCTTTTGCCATCGGGTCGGTCAGGCCTTTGACTTTTCTTTCAAATATGGAGCCTGCCTCTGCCCAGAGCATTATCATGAGGATGAGAGACGTTGTCATCTAAATCCCAATATCCCTTATCTGCTCAATCAATTTCAAGCCATTGATTTTGAAACCTTGGAGACCATTTCGCTTAAGGCCGAAATCAAGCAAGAGTTACGCCAATTTATGGATCAACTCTACGAAGAGTACGTTGGGATTCACCTAAAATCGAAGAAATTTATTGATTCCCTAGCAGACTGGGGACAATTACTAAAAGAGGAAGACAAATGAAAAAAATCGCAGTAGATGCTATGGGGGGCGATTATGCACCTCAAGCCATCGTTGAGGGTGTCAACCAAGCCCTTACTGACTTTTCAGATATTGAGGTTCAACTCTATGGAGATAAAAGTAAGATCAAGCAATATCTAACAGCGACAGAGCGTGTCAGCATTATCCATACGGATGAGAAAATCAACTCAGACGATGAGCCGACGAAAGCTATCCGTAAGAAGAAAAATGCCAGCATGGTATTAGCAGCTAAGGCTGTTAAAGAGGGAGAAGCAGACGCTGTCCTCTCTGCTGGTAACACAGGTGCCTTGTTGGCTGCAGGATTCTTTATCGTGGGTCGTATCAAAAATATCGATCGTCCAGGACTCATGTCGACCTTGCCGACCATCGATGGAAAAGGGTTTGACATGCTAGACCTTGGGGCCAATGCAGAAAATACAGCCCATCATCTTCACCAATACGCTGTCCTAGGTTCCTTCTATGCAAAGAATGTTCGTGGGATTGCAAAACCACGTGTTGGTTTGCTCAACAATGGAACAGAAAGCAGCAAGGGAGATCCGCTTCGTAAGGAAACATACGACTTGTTAGTAGCTGATGAAAGTTTGAACTTTGTCGGAAACGTGGAAGCGCGTGATCTGATGAATGGCGTTGCGGATGTTGTCGTAACAGATGGTTTCACGGGAAACGCTGTTCTCAAATCCATCGAAGGTACAGCTTTGGGAATCATGGGCTTACTTAAAAATGCTATTACGGGTGGTGGCCTTCGAGCGAAGCTAGGTGCTCTACTTCTCAAGGATAGTCTTAAGGGGTTGAAGACACAGCTCAACTATTCAGATGTTGGAGGGGCAGTTTTGTTTGGTGTCAAGGCGCCAGTTGTAAAAACTCATGGCTCAAGTGATGCCAAGGCTGTGTACAGTACGATTCGTCAGATTCGTACCATGCTAGAAACAGACGTAGTTGCTCAAACTGCGCGTGAATTTTCAGGAGAATAAAAAAGATGACAGAAAAAGAAATTTTTGACCGTATTGTAACCATTATCCAAGAGCGACAGGGAGAAGACTTTGCCGTAACAGAGGCTTTGAGTTTGAAAGACGATCTAGATGCGGACTCAGTGGATTTGATGGAGTTTGTCTTGACACTAGAAGATGAATTTGGTATCGAAATCACTGATGAGGAAATCGATCAACTTCAAAGTGTAGCGGATGTAGTAGCGATTATTAAAGATAAAAAATAGCCAAAAGCAACATGCAAGTCATGTTGTTTTTTATTTGCAGAAAAAGAGAAACTTTTAGTAGAAATTGCGAATAAAGAGATGAGAAAGAAAAAGGAGGAACATTTATGTATGTGACTGGTTTTTATCCGTGGTTCATTAAGTGGTTTTTAAAATAAAAATGAATAAGTTGCTTATTTTTGAATTGTTTTGCGAATGGATAGGTAAGGAAAAAGGGAAGGAGATTACGCGATGTATTTACCAATCTTATTGCCATGGTTGATCAAATGGTATTTAAAATAAATGAAATTTACCTGTTCATTTTAAATTACTTCTCGAATAGATAAGTGAGAAGAAAAGAAAGGAGAGAAGAAAATGATTTCAGTAATTTACCCAATCTGGCTATTTAAGTGGCTTAGAGGTTAAAGATTAGATATATAGAAAAATATAGAGGAGAAGAAAGATGACAAACTTTGACAAAATGGAACAGAACTTTGTAGCTCTTACAGAAGAAGAGTTGATGGATGTGGATGGGGGCTCGGTTACCGCTGTAGTTGTAGGAGGTGTCTTACTAATTGGTGGTATTGCTTGGGGCTATTTTATGTAATAATAAGGAGAGAAAAAATGAATTTAAATAAATGGACAGAATTGACAGAAGAAGAATTGATGAATACAGAAGGTGGCTTAATTACCATAGCCATGATTGCTGGAGGAGTAGCAATTTTCCTTGGTGGTCGATTAATTGGTCAAGATTTAAAACGTAAATTTGGATAAAAGTAGACTTGTATGAAAAATCTAAAAAATGTAATGGGAGCAGTTCTAATTATTTTTGGAGTGCTTTGCATATTGGGAGATTTAAATGTAATCACCTTTAATGTTGAAAAATATTTCCAAACAGAATTAGTTGTTCCGATCCTTATTTTGATGATGAGTTACTTGGATTTAGCTAAAGACAAGGTTTAAAGAGAACTATTTTTAGTGTATGGCAACTGCTATTGAATAGTCATCTTTTAGTTATTATCAATGAAATAAGAACTAATTTAGGAATAGTAGGGATTTTGGTTGGAGTAGCTATTGGATTAGCCAGTATTATTTAAAAAGGAGAGAGAAAAATGAAAGAAATGGATAAAAAATTTGATATCATGACAGAAGAAGATTTGGCTCTTACTGAAGGAGGCTTCATTGTCACTACTTCCACAGCAATAGCTTGGGGTGTATTAGGAGTAGCTGCTTATATGTATGGGCGTTATCTAGGAAGTAGACGTTAATCTAAATATAGAAGGAAATTAACTATGAGTCGTAACCTAAATCTCAATACATTGTTACCTAAGCTAGCCACTATACTTCCTTTGTTAGGAATAGGTCTTAATCTTACGCTTCATCTAATTCGTACGGGTTCGCTAGTATCTTTTGATTGGCAATGGAGTTTAATAGGTTTGATTGCTGCAGGCTATTTTGGTATTTTTTGTAAGGATTTGAAGAAAAATAATCAAAACTATAAATGATGAATTTGAATGGAAAGGATTTTGTGCATGTAAATGGCGGAGTTTTTCCACCTTGTTTTATCCAGAGATCTATCCGATTCTGCTTAGTTTGTTTTATAGAGGATATAAGTACAAAACAACAGATAGTAAGATTGGGAATTGATGGAACATCAGATTGGAGTTGGAGATGAAAGTCGTTCAATTACTACAAAAAAGCTTGGCCAAAGACCACTGTATTATTTAGCTCGATGGCTTAATTACTTATTAGAATCGTGGCTAATATAAACAAAATAAATCTACCTACGTGGTTTGAATATTTTGATATACCTAAGATTTCATCATTCTTGATGACATTTATCTTACTTTATAGAAATATCATTTCAGAATAGTTTATTTCTAGGCATTCATTTTTTAACGGTTACTTTAAACAGGCAGAACTTTTGTTCTGCTTTTTTACATTTAAATGATAGTTTATGCTTTTTAAAGTGCGTTTCAGGTGCAAAAATAGTTTATTTAGGAATATTTTCCTGTTTTTATCCTTATTTGGTTAAAATAATCTTACAAATTTTTAAAGAGATTGTTAGAAAAAAGGAGATGGATATGAAATTTGGGAAAAGGCACTATCGTCCCCAAGTGGATCAGATGGATTGTGGCGTGGCTTCCTTGGCTATGGTCTTTGGTTACTATGGTAGTTATTACTCCTTGGCTTATCTAAGAGAGTTAGCCAAGACGACCATGGATGGGACGACGGCTTTGGGGCTTGTAAAGGTGGCAGAGGAGATTGGGTTTGAGACGCGGGCTATCAAGGCGGATATGACGCTCTTTGATCTGCCAGATTTGACCTTTCCTTTTGTGGCTCATGTGCTCAAGGAAGGAAAGTTGCTCCACTACTATGTGGTGATAGGTCAGGATAAAAAGCACATTCATATCGCTGATCCGGATCCTGGTGTCAAGCTGACCAAGATTTCCCGTGAGCGTTTTGCGCAAGAGTGGACAGGGGTCAGTATTTTTATGGCGCCATCTCCGGGCTATAAATCTCATAAGGAGAAGAAACAGGGTCTCCTATCCTTCTTGCCGATTTTATTCAAACAGCGTGGCTTAATTACCAATATCGTCCTAGCAACACTCTTGGTAACCTTGATCAATATCGTGGGCTCCTACTATCTTCAGTCCATCATTGATAGTTACGTGCCAGACCAGATGCGCTCGACGCTGGGTATTATCTCAATGGGACTAGTCATCGTCTATATTCTCCAGCAGATTTTGTCCTATGCGCAGGAATACCTCTTACTTGTTCTGGGTCAACGGTTGTCCATCGATGTGATTTTGTCCTACATCAAGCATGTTTTTCACCTGCCGATGTCCTTTTTTGCGACACGCAGGACAGGGGAAATCGTGTCTCGTTTTACAGATGCCAATAGTATCATCGATGCGTTGGCGTCGACCATTCTGTCGATTTTCCTAGATGTGTCGACGATTTTGATTATCTCGCTTGTCCTGTTTTCACAAAATATGACGCTCTTTTTCATTAGTCTACTTGCGCTTCCTATCTATACAGTGATTATCTTTGCCTTTATGAAGCCTTTTGAAAAGATGAATCGGGATACCATGGAAGCTAATGCGGTTCTGTCTTCTTCTATCATCGAGGATATCAACGGCATTGAGACCATTAAATCTTTGACCAGTGAAAGTTCGCGCTATCAAAAGATTGACAAGGAATTTGTGGCTTATCTGAAAAAATCCTTTACCTATAGTCGGGCAGAAAGCCAGCAAAAGGCTCTGAAAAAAGTTGCCCAGCTCCTGCTCAATATTGCCGTTCTCTGGCTGGGAGCTATTCTTGTCATGGATGGGAAAATGAGTTTGGGCCAGCTGATTACCTATAATACTTTGCTCGTTTACTTTACCAATCCTTTGGAAAATATCATTAACCTACAAACCAAACTTCAGACAGCGCAGGTTGCCAATAATCGCTTAAATGAGGTTTATCTAGTAGCTTCGGAGTTTGAGGAGAAGAAAACGGTAGAAGATTTGAGCATGATGAAAGGGGATATGACCTTTAAACAGGTTCACTACAAGTATGGCTATGGTCGTGACGTCTTGTCGGATATCAATTTGACCATTCCCCAAGGCTCTAAGGTGGCTTTTGTGGGGATTTCGGGGTCAGGTAAGACCACCTTAGCCAAGATGATGGTTAATTTTTACGATCCAAGTCAGGGAGAGATTAGTCTGGGTGGTGTCAATCTCAATCAGATTGATAAAAAGGCCTTGCGCCAGTATATCAACTATTTGCCTCAACAGCCCTATGTCTTTAACGGAACGATTTTGGACAATCTTCTTTTGGGAGCCAAGGAGGGGACGACTCAGGAGGATATCTTACGGGCGGTGGAGTTGGCAGAGATTCGGGAGGATATTGAGCGCATGCCCCTGAATTACCAGACAGAATTGACTTCGGATGGGGCAGGGATTTCAGGTGGTCAACGTCAGAGAATCGCTCTGGCGCGTGCTCTCTTGACAGATGCGCCTGTCTTGATTTTGGATGAGGCGACCAGCAGTTTGGATATTTTGACAGAGAAGCGAATTGTCGATAATCTCATGGCTTTAGACAAGACCTTGATTTTCATTGCTCACCGCTTGACCATTGCTGAGCGGACAGAGAAGGTTGTTGTCTTGGATCAGGGCAAGATTGTCGAAGAAGGAAAGCATGTTGATTTGCTTGCACAGGGTGGTTTTTACGCCCATTTGGTGAATAGCTAGAAAGAGGAGAGGATGAAACCAGAATTTTTAGAAAGTGCGGAGTTTTATAATCGTCGTTACCATAATTTTTCCAGTCGGGTGATTTTACCTATGTCACTTCTGTTCGTGTTTTTACTAGGATTTGCAGTTTTTGCAGAGAAAGAGATTAGTTTGTCTACCAGAGCGACTGTCGAACCTAGTCGGATTATTGCCAACATCCAGTCGACTAGTAATCAACGCATTGTGGGGAACTATCTGGAAGAAAACAAGTTGGTCAAGCAGGGGGAACTACTCGTTCAGTACCAGCAAGGGGCGGAGGCTGTCCAGGTCGAAGCATACGCCAGTCAATTGGAGATGTTAAAGGATCAAAAAAAGCAGTTGGGATATTTGCAATCCAGTTTGAAAGAGGGGAGTGATCAATTCCCAGAGGCGGATAAGTTTGGTTACCAGGAGATGTTTCGAGATTATCTCAGCCAAGCTAGTAGTCTTAGGAGTAATGTTTCTCAACAAAATGCCAGCATCTCTTCTCAAAATGAGGCAGCAAGTCAGAGCCAGGCCGAGATTGGCAATCTTATCAGTCAAACAGAGGATAAAATCCGAGACTACAAAACAGCTAAGTCAGCGATTGAAAAGGGAGATCAACTGGATAGTCAGAATCCAGCCTACTCTTTTTACCAGACCTATAAAAATCAAGGTGAAGAAGATCCGCAAGCTAAATCGCAAGTTATTGCGCAAGTGGATGCTCAAATTGCCCAGCTAGAGTCCAGTCTAGCTACGTATCGTGTACAATATGCGGGTTCTGGGGCTCAGCAGGCCCACGCAACGGGACTGGATAGTCAACTGGAATCGCTCAAGTCTCAGCACTTAGTCAAAGTCGGTCAGGAATTAACTCTTTTGGATCAGAAAATTTTAGAAGCAGAGTCGGGTAAGAAAGTCCAGGGAGGTCTCCTCGATAAGGGAAAGATTACAGCAAGTGAGGATGGGGTGCTTCACCTTAATCCTGAAACCAGTGATTCTACCATGGTCGCAGAAGGAACCCTGCTAGCCCAACTCTATCCATCCTTGGAAAAAGAAGGAAAAACCAAACTCACAGCCTATCTCAGTTCAAAAGATGTTGCTAGAGTCAAGATTGGGGACTCTGTCCGTTATACTACGACTAATGATGCGAAGAATCAAATTTTCCTGGATTCCACGATTACAAGTATTGATGCGACAGCTACAAAAACTGAACAAGGAAATTTCTTTAAAATTGAGGCGGAGACTAATTTAACTTCGGAGCAGGCTGCAACACTTCGTTATGGTTTAGAAGGCCGCCTGCAGATGATCACAGGGAAGAAAAGCTATCTCCGTTATTTTTGGGATCAATTTCTAAATAAAGGGTAATATTCGTGTTTTTCAGAGGATAAATGGTTTTAAAACTGTAAGAAGAGTTCATCTTGCAGTTTTTCTTTACGCTTAAAACAGAAAAACGTTATTTATTCGTAAAAACCTTGAATTTTTCATGCTTTTGTGGTAGAATGTGCTCAAGTAAAACGAAAGGCGAACTTTAAAATGTCAAAACAACTGATCTATTCGGGAAAAGCCAAGGATATCTATACAACTGAGGATGAAAATCTCATTATTTCAACTTACAAGGACCAGGCAACTGCCTTCAACGGTGTCAAGAAGGAGCAGATTGCGGGCAAGGGAGTCTTGAATAATCGGATTTCATCTTTTATTTTTGAGAAATTAAATGCGGCTGGTGTAGCGACTCATTTTGTGGAGAAGCTTTCGGATACGGAACAGCTCAATAAAAAGGTTGAGATTATTCCTTTGGAAGTTGTGCTCCGTAACTACACGGCTGGTTCCTTTTCAAAACGTTTTGGCGTAGAAGAAGGTATTGCATTTGAGACTCCAATTGTCGAATTTTACTATAAAAATGATGATTTGGATGATCCCTTTATCAATGACGAGCATGTGAAATTCCTTAAAATTGCGGATGACCAGCAGATTGCTTACTTGAAGGAAGAAACCCGTCGTATCAATGAGCTCTTGAAGGATTGGTTTGCTGAGATTGGCCTCAAGTTGATTGATTTTAAGCTAGAGTTCGGTTTTGATAAGGATGGCAAGATTATCTTGGCAGACGAGTTTTCACCAGATAACTGCCGTTTGTGGGATGCAGATGGCAACCACATGGACAAGGATGTTTTCCGCCGTGGCTTGGGTGAATTGACGGACGTTTACGAGATTGTCTGGGAAAAGTTGCAAGGTTTAAAATAACACCTTCAAGGTCGTTTGGGAACATTGCAAGAGCTGAAATAAAGGAATAAGAATTGATGGATAAACGTATTTTTGTTGAGAAAAAGGCTGATTTTCAGGTCAAGTCAGAGAGTTTGGTAAGGGAGCTCCAGCACAACTTGGGACTGTCAACTTTGAAAAGTATTCGCATTGTGCAAGTTTATGATGTCTTTGACTTGGCAGAGGACTTGTTTGCACCTGCAGAAAAGCACATCTTCTCTGAGCAGGTGACGGATCATGTCTTGGACGAAGCGGCCGTGCAAGCGGATCTTGCCAACTATGCTTTCTTTGCCATTGAAAGTTTGCCAGGGCAGTTTGACCAGCGTGCAGCTTCGGCACAGGAAGCCTTGCTTTTGCTGGGAAGTTCGAGTGACGTGACAGTCAACACAGCTCAACTTTACTTGATTAATAAAGATATTGATGCGACTGAGTTGGAAGCGGTCAAAAACTATCTGCTCAATCCAGTTGATTCTCGTTTCAAGGACATCACGACAGGGATTGCCAAGCAGGAATTTTCAGAGTCGGACAAGACCATTCCTAAATTGACTTTCTTTGAAAGTTATACGGCAGAAGACTTTGCTCGCTACAAGGCCGAGCAAGGGATGGCAATGGAAGTGGATGATTTGCTCTTTATCCAAGACTATTTCAAGTCAATCGGGCGCGTGCCGACAGAAACAGAGCTCAAGGTTTTGGACACTTATTGGTCTGACCACTGCCGTCATACAACATTCGAGACTGAGTTGAAAAACATTGACTTCTCAGCTTCTAAATTCCAAAAGCAATTGCAAGCGACTTATGACAAGTATATTGCCATGCGTGAGGAACTAGGTCGGTCTGAAAAGCCACAAACCTTGATGGATATGGCGACTATTTTTGGTCGTTATGAGCGTGCTAATGGTCGTTTGGACGATATGGAAGTGTCTGACGAAATCAATGCCTGCTCGGTTGAAATCGAAGTGGACGTTGATGGTGTCAAGGAACCTTGGCTCCTCATGTTTAAAAACGAAACCCACAACCACCCAACGGAAATTGAACCATTTGGTGGAGCGGCTACTTGTATCGGTGGCGCCATTCGTGACCCATTGTCAGGCCGTTCTTATGTTTACCAAGCTATGCGTATCTCAGGTGCTGGTGATATTACAGCTCCGATTTCGGAAACTCGCGCTGGTAAATTGCCACAACAAGTCATTTCGAAGACAGCGGCTCATGGTTATTCTTCGTATGGTAACCAAATTGGTCTGGCGACGACTTACGTTCGTGAATACTTCCACCCAGGCTTTGTAGCCAAACGCATGGAGCTTGGTGCAGTTGTCGGTGCTGCTCCTAAGGGAAATGTAGTCCGTGAAAAACCGGAAGCAGGTGACGTGATTATATTGCTCGGTGGTAAGACTGGACGTGATGGTGTCGGTGGTGCGACAGGGTCTTCTAAGGTTCAAACAGTTGAGTCTGTAGAGACTGCTGGTGCTGAGGTTCAAAAAGGGAATGCCATCGAAGAGCGCAAGATTCAACGTCTTTTCCGTAATGGAGATGTCACTCGTCTCATCAAGAAGTCCAATGACTTTGGAGCAGGTGGTGTCTGTGTGGCTATCGGTGAATTGGCAGATGGTCTTGAAATCGACCTCAACAAGGTTCCTCTTAAATACCAAGGCTTGAATGGTACAGAAATTGCCATCTCTGAATCACAAGAACGGATGGCGGTCGTGGTTCGTCCTGAAGATGTGGATGACTTCGTTGCGGAATGTAATAAAGAAAATATTGACGCGGTTGTTGTGGCAACAGTGACTGAAAAACCAAATCTTGTCATGCACTGGAATGGTGAAACGATTGTCGACTTGGAACGCCGTTTCCTTGATACAAACGGTGTGCGCGTAGTCGTTGATGCCAAGGTTGTGGACAAGGATGTCAAACTCCCAGAAGAACGCACAACAAGTACTAACACACTTGAAGCAGATACCCTTGCGGTTCTGTCTGATTTGAACCATGCAAGTCAAAAAGGCTTGCAGACCATCTTTGACTGCTCGGTCGGTCGTTCAACGGTCAATCACCCACTTGGTGGTCGCTACCAACTCACACCAACTGAGGCATCTGTCCAGAAATTGCCAGTTCAGCACGGGGTGACCAATACTGCGTCTGTCATGGCGCAAGGTTTCAACCCTTATGTGGCAGAATGGTCTCCATACCACGGTGCTGCCTATGCGATTATCGAAGCAACCGCTCGTTTGGTTGCTGCTGGTGCAAACTGGTCTAAGGCTCGCTTCTCTTACCAAGAGTATTTTGAGCGGATGGACAAACAAGCAGAGCGTTTTGGTCAGCCAGTAGCGGCTCTTCTAGGATCTATCGAAGCACAAATCCAGCTTGGCTTGCCATCTATCGGTGGTAAGGACTCCATGTCTGGTACCTTTGAAGAATTGACTGTACCGCCAACCTTGGTTGCCTTTGGGGTGACAACAGCAGATAGCCGTAAGGTGCTTTCTCCTGAGTTCAAGACTGCCGGTGAAAACATCTACTACATCCCAGGTCAATCCTTGGCACAAGAGATTGATTTTGATTTTATCAAGTCTAATTTTGCTCAATTTGAAACCATCCAAGCTGGACACAAAGTAACATCTGCATCAGCTGTTAAATACGGAGGTGTCCTTGAAAGCTTGGCACTTGCTACCTTTGGGAACCATATTGGTGCAGAGGTGACCTTGCCTGAACTTGAAATAGCCTTGACAGCTCAATTAGGCGGATTTGTCTTCACATCTCCTGAAGAAATCGCTGGAGTGAAGAAAATCGGTCAAACAAGCGCAGACTTTACACTCGTTGTCAACGGTGTGAAGTTAGATGGACAGAAACTTGACAGTGCCTTCCAAGGGAAACTGGAAGAAGTTTAC
The DNA here is from genome assembly GCF_002096455.1 of Streptococcus oralis subsp. oralis. Lineage (GTDB taxonomy): Bacteria > Bacillota > Bacilli > Lactobacillales > Streptococcaceae > Streptococcus > Streptococcus oralis_CY. The sequence goes on from NZ_NCUL01000005.1 coordinate 21,907, forward strand.
CCCACTGAATTTGCCCAAGCTAAAGAATTGGAAGAAGTGCCAGCTGTCGCTTCTGACGCAGTCATCAAAGCCAAGGAAACTATTGAAAAACCGGTGGTTTACATCCCAGTATTCCCAGGAACCAACTCAGAATATGACTCAGCCAAGGCCTTTGAAAAAGAAGGTGCAGAGGTTAACTTGGTGCCATTCGTGACCTTGAATGAAGAGGCTATTGTCAAGTCAGTTGAAACTATGGTTGACAATATCGGCAAGGCTAATATCCTTTTCTTCGCGGGTGGTTTCTCAGCTGCGGATGAGCCGGATGGATCAGCTAAGTTTATCGTCAACATCCTACTCAATGAAAAAGTGCGTGTAGCTATTGATAGCTTTATCGCTCGTGGTGGCTTGATTATCGGTATCTGTAATGGGTTCCAGGCCTTGGTCAAATCAGGTCTTCTTCCATACGGGAACTTCGAGGATGCTAACAGTACTAGCCCAACCCTCTTCTACAATGATGCCAACCAGCACGTGGCTAAGATGGTGGAAACTCGAATTGCCAATACCAACTCACCATGGTTAGCTGGAGTACAAGTGGGCGATATCCATGCCATTCCAGTATCGCACGGTGAAGGGAAATTTGTCGTGACGGCTGAGGAATTTGCAGAGCTCCGTGCCAATGGTCAAATCTTTAGCCAATACGTTGACTTTGACGGCAAACCAAGTATGGATTCTAAGTACAATCCGAATGGTTCTGTAAATGCCATCGAAGGAATTACCAGCAAGAATGGTCAAATCATCGGTAAAATGGGACACTCAGAACGTTATGAAGACGGTCTCTTCCAAAACATCCCAGGAAATAAAGACCAGCACCTGTTTGCGTCGGCTGTGCGTTATTTCACAGGGAAATAAAAGGTATAAAAAATGACATACGAAGTAAAATCTCTTAATGAAGAATGTGGTGTTTTCGGTATCTGGGGACATCCAGATGCTGCTAAATTGACCTATTTTGGTCTCCATAGTCTTCAGCACCGTGGTCAGGAGGGGGCAGGAATCCTCTCCAATGATCAGGGGAAATTGAAGCGTCATCGTGATATGGGGCTTTTATCAGAAGTGTTCAGAAATCCAGCTAATTTGGATAAACTAACTGGAACGAGCGCGATTGGGCATGTGCGTTATGCGACTGCTGGCGAAGCTTCTGTGGATAACATCCAGCCCTTCCTCTTTCGCTTTCATGATATGCAGTTTGGACTTGCTCACAACGGAAACTTGACCAATGCAGGATCGCTCAAGCAAGAATTGGAACAAAGAGGAGCTATTTTCAGTTCAACTTCGGACTCAGAAATCTTGGCTCACCTCATTCGTCGGAGTCACAATCCCAACTTGATGGGCAAAATCAAAGAGGCGCTCAGCCTTGTAAAAGGTGGCTTTGCTTATATCCTGCTGTTTGAGGACAAGTTGATTGCTGCGCTTGATCCTAATGGTTTCCGTCCACTTTCTATTGGGAAAATGGCCAACGGAGCGGTGGTGGTTTCGTCAGAAACCTGTGCTTTTGAAGTCATCGGTGCTGAGTGGATTCGTGATGTAAAACCAGGGGAAATTGTGATTGTGGATGACAATGGGATTCAGTACGATAGCTATACGAATGATACCCAGCTGGCGATTTGCTCTATGGAGTATATCTACTTTGCTCGACCTGATTCTAATATTCATGGTGTTAATGTCCATACAGCTCGCAAACGTATGGGGGCCCAATTAGCGCGTGAATTTAAGCATGAGGCAGATATTGTGGTCGGTGTGCCAAATTCCTCGCTCAGCGCAGCTATGGGATTTGCAGAAGAATCTGGTCTGCCAAATGAAATGGGTCTGATCAAAAACCAATACACCCAACGCACCTTTATCCAACCGACTCAAGAATTGCGGGAGCAAGGGGTGCGGATGAAACTGTCTGCTGTTTCGGGTGTTGTCAAAGGCAAACGTGTGGTTATGGTGGATGATTCCATTGTTCGTGGGACGACCTCTCGCCGTATCGTTCAGCTTTTGAAAGAAGCAGGTGCGTCTGAGGTTCATGTTGCTATTGGTAGTCCAGCGCTAGCTTATCCATGTTTTTACGGGATTGATATCCAGACGCGTCAGGAGCTGATTGCGGCCAATCATACGGTCGAAGAAACTCGTCAAATCATTGGTGCGGATAGCCTGACCTATCTTTCGATTGATGGCTTGATTGATTCTATCGGCATCGAAACAGATGCGCCGAATGGTGGTCTCTGTGTCGCTTACTTTGACGGCGATTATCCAACACCTCTTTATGACTATGAGGAAGACTATCGTAGAAGTTTGGATGAAAAGACCAGTTTTTACAAATAGACGGATAAAGACTCCCCATTAAAGGAAAGGAAGAGGAGACAAAGATGACAAATAAAAATGCTTATGCTCCACGTCTCGCTACTGACTAAAAGCTAAAGCATTTGTCAGTAGACGCTTTGCCCTATGGGACCAAAGCTAGAGCCCTGACTAGTATTTTTAGATAAAATAATTGTTTATCTAAAAATACGTCGCAATCTTCTCAAAGAAAAGGAAAAATAAAATGGCAAATAAAAATGCGTACGCCCAGTCGGGTGTAGATGTTGAAGCGGGTTATGAAGTTGTTGAGCGGATCAAAAAGCACGTGGCTCGCACGGAGCGTGCGGGTGTTATGGGAGCTCTTGGTGGCTTTGGTGGCATGTTTGACCTTTCAAAGACAGGGGTAAAAGAGCCTGTCTTGATCTCAGGGACTGACGGTGTCGGGACCAAGCTCATGTTGGCCATCAAGTATGATAAGCATGATACGATTGGTCAGGACTGTGTGGCTATGTGTGTTAACGACATCATCGCTGCAGGTGCGGAGCCTCTTTACTTCCTTGACTACGTCGCGACTGGCAAGAATGAACCAGCTAAACTAGAACAAGTGGTTGCTGGTGTAGCAGAAGGTTGTGTGCAGGCAGGCGCAGCCCTCATCGGTGGAGAAACGGCTGAAATGCCTGGCATGTATGGCGAAGATGATTATGACTTGGCTGGTTTTGCAGTAGGTGTGGCTGAAAAATCTCAAATCATAGACGGTTCAAAAGTAGCTGAAGGTGATGTCCTTCTCGGACTTGCGTCAAGTGGGATTCACTCAAATGGTTACTCACTCGTGCGTCGTGTTTTTGCCGACTACACAGGTGAGGAAGTCTTGCCAGAATTGGAAGGTAAGAAGCTCAAGGAAGTCCTTCTTGAGCCAACTCGTATCTATGTCAAGGCTGTCTTACCACTCATCAAGGAAGAGTTGGTCAACGGTATTGCCCACATCACAGGTGGTGGCTTTATCGAAAATGTCCCTCGTATGTTTGCAGATGACTTGGCTGCTGAGATTGAAGAAAGCAAGGTTCCAGTGCTTCCAATTTTCAAGGCTCTTGAAAAATACGGTGAAATCAAGCATGAAGAAATGTTTGAAATCTTCAATATGGGTGTTGGACTCATGTTGGCAGTTAGCCCTGAAAATGTAGGCCGTGTCAAAGAATTGCTGGATGAACCAGTCTATGAAATTGGTCGCATCGTTAAGAAAGAAAACGAAAGTGTCATCATCAAATGAAAAAAATAGCGGTTTTTGCCTCTGGTAATGGCTCAAATTTTCAGGTGATTGCCGAAGAATTTCCGGTGGAGTTTGTTTTTTCAGACCATCGTGACGCCTATGTGCTCGAGCGTGCAGAAAAGCTCGGCGTCCTGTCCTATGCTTTTGAACTCAAGGAGTTTGAGAACAAGGCGGACTACGAAGCTGCTCTTGTCGAACTCTTGGAAGAACACCAGATTGACTTGGTTTGCCTCGCCGGCTACATGAAAATAGTTGGGCCAACCTTATTGGAGGCCTATGAGGGGCGTATTATCAATATCCATCCAGCCTACCTGCCAGAATTTCCAGGGGCTCATGGGATTGAGGATGCTTGGGATGCTGGTGTCGCTGAGAGCGGCGTTACCATTCACTGGGTGGACTCAGGTGTGGACACAGGCAAGGTCATCAAACAAGTGCGTGTGCCACGGCTAGCTGATGATACCATTGAAAGCTTTGAAGCTCGGATTCATGAGGCAGAGTACAAGTTGTATCCAGAAGTTATTAGAGAATTGTTGGATAAGTAAATGAAAGGAAATAACATGACTAAACGCGCCTTAATCAGCGTCTCAGACAAAGCGGGCATTGTTGAATTTGCCCAAGAACTTAAAAAACTTGGTTGGGAGATTATCTCAACAGGTGGTACCAAAGTTGCCCTTGACAATGCTGGGGTGGAGACCATTGCAATTGATGATGTGACGGGCTTCCCAGAAATGATGGACGGTCGTGTCAAGACCCTTCACCCAAATATCCATGGTGGGCTCCTCGCTCGTCGTGATCTCGATAGCCACCTTGAGGCGGCTAAGGACAATAAGATCGAGCTTATCGACCTTGTAGTGGTCAACCTCTATCCTTTCAAGGAAACAATCCTCAAACCAGACGTGACGTACGCTGACGCAGTTGAAAATATCGATATCGGGGGGCCATCCATGCTTCGTTCAGCAGCTAAAAACCACGCTAGCGTAACGGTTGTGGTAGACCCTGCTGACTATGCAGTGGTTTTGGACGAGTTGTCAGCCAATGATGAAACGACTTACGAAACGCGTCAACGTTTGGCAGCTAAGGTTTTCCGTCACACAGCAGCTTATGATGCCTTGATTGCAGAATACTTCACAGCTCAAGTGGGTGAAGCAAAACCAGAAAAACTCACTTTGACCTATGACCTCAAGCAACCCATGCGTTACGGTGAAAACCCTCAACAAGATGCAGACTTCTACCAAAAAGCTCTTCCTACGGAATACTCCATTGCATCCGCTAAACAGCTAAACGGGAAAGAATTGTCCTTTAACAATATCCGTGATGCGGATGCAGCTATCCGTATCATCCGTGATTTCAAAGACCGTCCAACTGTTGTGGCTCTCAAACACATGAACCCATGTGGAATCGGTCAGGCTGACAACATTGAAACAGCTTGGGACTACGCTTATGAATCTGACCCAGTGTCTATCTTTGGTGGAATTGTCGTCCTTAACCGTGAGGTGGATGCTGCGACAGCTCAAAAAATGCACGGTGTCTTCCTCGAAATCATCATCGCACCAAGCTATACGGATGAAGCGCTAGCTATTTTGACAAACAAAAAGAAAAACTTGCGCATCCTTGCCTTGCCATTTGACGCTCAAGAGGCCAGTGAAGTGGAAGCAGAGTACACAGGTGTAGTAGGTGGACTTCTTGTGCAAAACCAAGACGTGGTCAAAGAAAGCCCGACTGACTGGCAAGTGGTGACCAAACGCCAGCCAACCGAGACAGAAGCGACAGCCCTTGAGTTCGCTTGGAAGGCTATCAAGTACGTCAAATCGAACGGTATCATCATCACCAACGACCACATGACACTTGGTGTTGGGCCAGGTCAAACCAATCGTGTGGCTTCAGTCCGCATCGCTATTGACCAAGCTAAAGATTGTCTTAACGGTGCTGTTCTTGCTTCAGATGCCTTCTTCCCATTTGCGGATAACGTGGAAGAAATCGCCAAGGCAGGAATTAAGGCCATCATCCAGCCGGGTGGATCAGTACGTGACCAAGAATCCATCGAAGCTGCGGATAAATATGGCTTGACCATGGTCTTCACAGGCGTGAGGCATTTTAGACATTAAAAAACGAAAGGGAAGAAAACAGTTTCTTTCCTTTTTTGGCTTAAAATGCTAAGTGAAACAAGATTAAAACGAACGTTTATGGTATAATATTGGTAAATAATTCGCAAAAGAGGTTGAGAGATGAAGCTGTTAGTTGTCGGTTCGGGTGGTCGTGAACATGCGATTGCTAAGAAGTTGCTTGAATCAAAAGACGTTGAAAATGTCTTTGTAGCTCCTGGAAATGACGGGATGACTTTGGATGGTCTGGAATTGGCAAACATCGCTATTTCCGAACATTCTAAGTTAATTGAGTTTGCAAAGGCCAACGATATTGCTTGGACCTTCATCGGGCCAGATGATGCCCTTGCTGCTGGTATCGTGGATGATTTTAACAAAGCTGGGCTCAAGACTTTTGGTCCGACTAGGGCTGCAGCGGAGCTGGAGTGGTCCAAGGATTTTGCTAAGGAAATCATGGTCAAATATGACGTTCCGACAGCAGCCTATGGCACATTTTCAGATTTCGAGGAGGCCAAGGCTTATATCGAGGAGAAAGGTGCTCCAATCGTCGTCAAGGCGGATGGCTTGGCTCTTGGGAAAGGTGTTGTCGTTGCTGAGACAGTTGAACAAGCGGTCGAAGCCGCTCACGAGATGCTCTTAGACAATAAGTTCGGTGACTCGGGGGCGCGAGTGGTCATCGAGGAATTCCTTGACGGAGAAGAGTTCTCTCTCTTTGCCTTTGTCAATGGGGACAAGTTCTACATCATGCCAACGGCTCAGGACCATAAACGTGCCTATGACGGCGACAAGGGCCCTAACACGGGCGGTATGGGAGCTTATGCGCCAGTTCCTCACTTGCCACAGAGCGTGGTTGACACAGCGGTTGACACCATTGTCAAGCCAGTCCTTGAAGGGATGATCAAAGAAGGTCGTCCGTATCTTGGTGTCCTTTACGCGGGACTTATTTTGACTGCTGACGGTCCGAAGGTCATCGAGTTCAACGCTCGATTTGGAGATCCCGAAACTCAGATTATCCTGCCTCGTTTGACATCTGACTTTGCGCAAAATATCACGGATATTCTCGATAGCAAGGAGCCGAACATCACGTGGACGGACAAGGGCGTGACTCTGGGTGTGGTTGTCGCATCCAAGGGCTACCCGCTAGACTATGAAAAAGGCGTCAAGCTTCCAGCCAAGACCGAAGACGACATCATTACCTACTATGCAGGGGCTAAGTTTGCGGAAAATAGCAGAGCACTGCTATCCAACGGCGGACGAGTTTATATGCTAGTTACCACAGCAGACACCGTGAAAGAAGCCCAAGAAACCATCTACCAAGAACTCTCCCAACAAAACACAGAAGGCCTCTTTTACCGAAGAGATATCGGAAGCAAGGCTATAAAAGATTAACAGATACTAAATTTGTCAATGGCGAGCCAAAGCGAGCCAAAGTAAGATAATGGTCGCAGTAGTGGAACTCCTAGTAGCAAAGCTACTAGGAGCGGAAAACTGGAGACTCAGGCTCCAGTTTTAGTAATGGAACGCCATAGGCGGTCGCTTACGTCCGCACTACATTAGACGATTATTAAAAAAGGAGAAGAAATGAAACCAGTAATTTCCATTATTATGGGCTCAAAATCCGACTGGGCAACCATGCAAAAAACAGCAGAAGTTCTAGATCGCTTCGGCGTAGCCTACGAAAAGAAAGTTGTTTCTGCCCACCGCACACCAGACCTCATGTTCAGACATGCGGAGGAAGCTCGTAGTCGCGGTATCAAGGTCATTATCGCAGGTGCAGGTGGCGCAGCCCATTTGCCAGGAATGGTCGCAGCCAAAACAACCCTTCCTGTCATCGGTGTACCGGTCAAATCGCGCGCTCTTAGTGGCGTGGATTCGCTCTACTCTATCGTACAGATGCCAGGTGGCGTGCCTGTTGCGACAATGGCTATCGGTGAGGCAGGTGCGACCAATGCTGCCCTCTTTGCCCTCCGTCTTCTCTCAGTAGAAGATCAGGCTATCGCGACAGCATTGGCAGATTTCGCAGAAGAGCAAGGAAAAATCGCAGAGGAGTCAACAAATGAGCTCATCTAAAACAATCGGAATTATCGGTGGTGGTCAGCTGGGTCAGATGATGGCCATTTCTGCTATCTACATGGGGCACAAGGTTATCGCGCTGGATCCTGCGGAGGATTGCCCAGCCTCTCGCGTGGCGGAGATCGTCGTGGCTCCTTATAACGATGTGGCTGCCCTCCATCAGTTGGCTGAGCGTTGCGATGTCCTCACCTATGAATTTGAAAATGTCGATGCTGACGGCTTGGATGCTGTCATCAAGGATGGACAACTCCCTCAAGGAACAGATCTCCTTCGCATTTCTCAAAATCGCATTTTTGAAAAGGACTTTCTTTCAAATAAGGCTCAAGTCACTGTGGCACCCTACAAGGTTGTGACTTCAAATCAAGATTTGGCAGATATTGACCTTTCTAAAAACTATGTCCTCAAGACTGCGACAGGTGGCTACGATGGGCATGGGCAAAAGGTCATTCGCTCAGCAGAAGATTTGGAAGAAGCCTATGCGCTGGCTGATTCTGCAGACTGTGTCTTGGAAGAATTTGTCAACTTTGACCTTGAGATTTCAGTCATCGTGTCTGGTAATGGCAAGGACGTGACAGTTTTTCCGGTTCAGGAAAATATCCACCGCAACAATATCCTGTCTAAGACCATTGTCCCAGCTCGCATTTCAGAAAGTCTAGCTGAAAAAGCAAAAGCTATGGCCGTGAGAATCGCTGAGCAACTCAACTTGTCTGGAACGCTGTGCGTGGAAATGTTTGCGACTGCTGACGACATCATTGTCAATGAAATTGCGCCACGTCCACACAACTCTGGGCACTACTCTATCGAAGCCTGCGACTTCTCACAATTTGACACCCATATCTTGGGTGTTCTTGGAGCACCATTGCCAGCTATCAAACTACATGCGCCTGCTGTGATGCTCAATGTTCTCGGTCAGCATGTCGAGGCCGCTGAGAAATATGTCGCAGAAAATCCAAGCGCCCACCTCCACCTGTATGGTAAAATAGAAGCGAAGCACAACCGCAAGATGGGACATGTGACTTTGTTTAGTGATGTGCCGGATAGTGTGGTTGAGTTTGGTTGTGAGAAACAATATTAAGAACTTCTAGCGTTATAAGATTATTTGTTTTTAGCTACGGCGAACTGAAAAATTATTATTTTAATTAAAAAAAGACAGAATAGTAAAATTTGGAGTGAGAAAAATATGAAAGTTAAAATTACAAACTTGAGAGCGTTAAGTGATACTGGTGAGATAAAAATTTCTCCACTCACAGTTCTTTTAGGAAAAAATAGTGTTGGGAAAAGTACCTTTGCTAGATCATTTTCTTTGATGAAACAGAGCTTATTTATTAATAGAAGTGAACCAGTTTTATGGTACTCGCCAGATTTAGTAGATTTTGGCTCTTTTGAAGATAGTGTTACAAAGGAACGAGATGAAATTGAATTTGAATATTCTTTTGAGCAGTCTATGGAAGATTTTGAGTCATTCTCTAATTATAATTTTTTATGGAGTAGGCTTTCGTTAAATAATAGTATCTATGAAGATGTTAACAAAGAAATAACTGTAAGATTTTCTATTAAAAAAAACAAAATTGACCACGTTAACATAAGGTTTCTCGACTTTAATTATCAAATAAAGTATGATACTAGATATAAGGTTGAATCATTTATTATAAATAATATTCCGACTTCATTAGGTGATTTGTTTAGTAGAAGTGATTTTCGTCTTGGAGAGATAATTCCACAGATTCATCTTAAAAAAAACTCCGAGGAATTATCTAATAATTTTCCATTTGGCGGGAGGTCACTTGGTTTAGTAAGTTTGAAAGAAATCGAACGGTTATTCGATAAAATTAAGGATGGTAGGACAAATAGAAATACAATACAAAACATTCTGAACAAATTAATACTAGGAGATTATACGAATTTTGAAAAAGATTTTGAGAAAACGATTGAAAGTTGGAAAACGATTTATCAAAAATATTTGGGATTAACAATTGATGAACGTCAAAATTTCACATCTAAATTGTATAGTTTAATAGGAGAAGTTTATTATAATTCAGTCGTTGATCTAATTAATGACTATTTAAGCGACTACTTTAGTGAAGTACAGTATATAGCACCTATTCGAGCTACTGCGGAAAGATATTACCGAATCCAAGGGGTGCTACTTAATGAAATTACTTCTCAAGGTGAGAATGTCCCCATGATTTTATATAATTTGAAGCCATCAGAAAAAAAAGACTGGAAAGAATGGACAAGAAAAAATTTTGATGGAATTGAATTTGATGTAAGACAAGATTCGTCTAATTTATCATTAATTTTATCTCAATCCGGTCAAGTTATTAATTTGGCTGATACAGGATTTGGTTATTCTCAAATACTGCCAATCTTATTGTATTTATGGCGAAAAACTAAAATAAAAAGAACTCGTTATAGAAGAGCTTTTAGGGGTGTAAGTAGTAACCAGTCATTACTTATTATTGAACAGCCAGAGTTACATTTACATCCAGCATTACAAGCTAATTTAATTGACTCGTTTGCACGAATAGTGAAAAATGAAAAATTAGATGTTTCGATAATCATTGAAACACACAGCGACACAATTGTTAATAGATTGGGAGAACATGTGATTTCAAATAAATCAAATATTAATAGTGAAGATGTGAATTTAGTTTTCTTTGAAGAGGATAAAGAAAATAATGGACTTGCAAAATTGAGACAAATTAAATTTGATGAACAAGGACGATTAAAAGGATGGCCAGTTGGTTTCTTTGAGCCGGGACCAATTATATCTTTTGTAGGAGATACAAAAAATGTTGATTAGTATCTCTCCAGAAATAATAAGTGCAATAGTTGCAGCTAGCATATCTGAGGAGCAACTTAAATATCTTACAAAGTCCCTTGCACACGTTGTTGAGTCGAATGCAAATATCCTTAGTCTTAAAGAAAATCCGAAGAGGGATGACACATATTATTCTTTGCTACATCACAAGAGAGTTGATGATAGATTGAAAGAAATTATAAGTATGCTTACGAATCAATTTAAGAATACTTCGAATATGTATGAGTATGTTAATCGATACGTTGAAATCACAATCAGCCGTACAGAATTTTATGAAGAAAATGGGGCGGGTATTCTTTATTTAAGTTTAGATTATATATGTAAAAATAAATTAAATTTACAGAATCCAATACAAATTTTAGGAGAAGATGACTTAGATTCAATATTTTTTAAAGATCTAGGAGAATTATATGGTCAACATAATTTTTCTATAGATGAACGAAGAAATCTGTATTATGATACTTTATGTTTTAAAATAGGTACTGGCTCAGGAGGAAATATAGATAGACGGATTGAGACTGAAGTAGCTACGAATAAAGAAATAACAATTGCCATAGCTGATAGTGATATTAAATATGAAGGTGGAGAATACGGAGAAACTGCCAAGAACTTGCTTATTGGAAAGGGAAAATTACTATCTAATTATAATTACCATCATTTTGAAGCAATGATATTGGAGGTTCATGAGAAAGAGAATCTGATAAAACCTTCAGAATATCTCTCTAATGGCTTGAAAAATTCATTTATTCAATCATACTGTAGCATAGAAAAAAATAGGAATTTAATAGAATATCTAAAATATTTAGACTATAAGTCAGGTATGGAGAGGTATTGTAATGGATTGAATAATCAAAACAAAATTCACGATTATGAGAATTTCTATTCTACGTTAGAAGTTCATTTTCCGGAATATAAGAGATTTAATTTAGGAAGAAAATGTATGTCAGATATAAATGTTTCTCAACTTAATTTAAATGGAAGTGATATCATATCATTAATTCGGAGAGAATTAAGTCAAGTGTTCTGGTCGTGGGGGATTTCGAAAAATGAGCAATATTTGAAGATATAGAGCATGAATTGTTATAAAAAAGTTATAAAATTAGAGAGGCTAGAGTCTTTTGTTTATTGGTTAAGACTAGCAAAAAAAGATAAGAGGAGAGTTTAAGTGATTGAACTTGGGATAAAAGCCTCTCTCTCCTGTAAAATATACAAAGAAAGGAACAAGGGCACCGTATCCTCTAAATTGAATACGGCTACGGACTTCTTAATTTAAATAAAGAAAGGGAATGGGCATCTAGTTTGCAGAACTGAACCCGGGCGGAAAGCTCGGAATTTAGATAAACCTCCTAGGACGCAAGCGTCCGTTGTTGGTTTCCTAAAATTTAGTCGCTTTCTATACGCCCTTGGTATCTTAATCATGATCAACCGTTACTCTCGCCCTGAGATGGCGAACATTTGGAGTGAAGAAAATAAATACCGTGCTTGGCTTGAGGTGGAAATCTTGGCTGACGAGGCATGGGCTGAGTTGGGGGAAATCCCTAAGGAAGATGTGGCTTTGATTCGCGAGAAGGCGGACTTTGACATCGACCGTATTTTGGAGATTGAGCAGCAAACTCGTCACGATGTGGTTGCCTTCACACGTGCGGTTTCTGAGACTCTTGGTGAAGAGCGCAAGTGGGTCCACTATGGCTTGACTTCTACTGACGTGGTGGATACTGCCTATGGTTACCTCTACAAGCAGGCCAATGACATCATCCGTCGTGACCTTGAAAACTTCACCAACATCATCGCTGATAAGGCTAAGGAGCACAAGTTCACCATCATGATGGGTCGTACCCACGGTGTGCACGCTGAGCCGACAACTTTTGGTCTTAAATTGGCCACTTGGTACAGCGAAATGAAGCGCAATATCGAACGTTTCGAGCATGCGGCTGCTGGTGTAGAAGCTGGTAAGATTTCTGGTGCGGTTGGGAACTTTGCCAACATTCCACCATTCGTTGAAAAATACGTCTGCGACAAATTGGGTATCCGTGCCCAAGAAATCTCTACACAGGTCCTTCCTCGTGACCTTCACGCTGAGTACTTTGCAGTTCTTGCTAGCATCGCGACTTCCATCGAGCGTATGGCAACGGAAATCCGTGGTCTGCAAAAGTCTGAGCAGCGCGAAGTGGAAGAGTTCTTTGCCAAAGGCCAAAAAGGTTCATCTGCAATGCCTCACAAACGCAACCCAATCGGTTCTGAGAACATGACAGGTCTGGCGCGTGTCATCCGTGGTCACATGGTGACAGCCTATGAAAACGTCGCTCTCTGGCACGAACGTGATATTTCTCACTCATCAGCTGAGCGCATCATCACACCGGACACGACCATTTTGATTGACTACATGCTTAACCGTTTCGGAAATATCGTCAAGAACTTGACGGTCTTCCCAGAAAACATGATCCGCAACATGAACTCTACGTTTGGTCTTATCTTTAGCCAACGTGCTATGTTGACCTTGATTGAAAAAGGCATGACACGTGAGCAAGCTTACGACCTTGTGCAACCAAAAACAGCCTACTCTTGGGATAACCAAGTAGACTTTAAACCGCTTCTGGAAGCAGATCCAGAAGTGACATCGCGCCTTACACAAGAGGAAATCGACGAAATCTTCAACCCTGCATACTACACTAAACGAGTGGATGATATCTTTGAACGTATCGGACTCGGTGATTAATCCTAACAATAAAAAGCGAGATTTAATCTCGCTTTTTTGTATGCTTATCGAAGGGATTAATCTTCTTTTCTCTTAGTGAGTCCGTAGGCTGCTAGTGTGGCCATGAGTCCTGCTGCGACTAAGCCCGCAGAGTCTTGACTTCCTGTTGCAGGGAGTTGTTTTTCATCTGCTTTGCTAGTAGTTGTTTCAGCTTGCTCAGCTTTCTCAACGGCAGTTCCGACTTCGACCACCTGAGCGACCGCTTCCTGCGATACCGCACTATTGACAAGGGTTCTTTCTTCTTTGCCGTCAGCAGTGGTGCTGACAGAGTAGAAGACGGTACGGCGACCATTTACTCCGGAAACGACTACTTGACTTTGTCCTTTTGGTAATTGAGAATTTTCACGTGTTACGGTAGTGAACGGAATCTCTTCTTCTTGGATATCCAGTCTTGGTTTCGCTTCGGCAGCTGGAGCAAGACCACTTTCATCCCCTTTGTGAGTAATAGGGGCACCGATTTCAACCACTTGGGTCACAGGTTCTTTGGTTACTTGGCTATCTAGAACCGTTTCTGTTTGTTTCCCATTTTCAGTAAGGACAGAGATGTAATGAGTGCGTTCGCCCTCTACACCAGGTGTGATAATCTTTTTCTGACCAGCTGGGAGGTTCGGATTTTCCTTCTTGATAACTTCAAATGGAATCTTTTCTGCTCTTGTGATGAGTTCTGGTTTGGTTTCAACATTGGCAGCTAGTTCGTTTTCATCGAGGCTTCCTGAGTGGGTTGCTGCTGGTTTAAGGCCTAGGCGGGCTGCCTTGAGTTTGGCTACGAGAGCGTCTAACTCGGCTTGTTTGCTGCGGTTAAGGTTGTAGTTGAGAGCTTCTTTAGCTGCATTTAGGGCATCCAAGCTTTCCTTGCTGTATCCATCCAAGTTTGCAGGGATTTGAGCAAGTTCCTCACGGAGTGCGTTGTAGTTAGCGCGGAAGTAGTCTTTATTGTGGTCTGCAAAGGCAGTCATGAGTTCAAAGATTTCTTCTTCCTTGTACTCAGCACTTGGTTTATCTGCCCAGATAGCAAGCATGCTTCCGACGGTTGGAAGGTCTACTTCTGGATACTTGGTAGATGCAAGCTGGTTAAATGGTACTTTGCCAGAGTTTTCAAGTGCTTTTGATAGTGGGTAGGCTTCATCTGGTTTGTGATTACCTAGGACGTAGTACCAGTCTCCGTTGGTGTTGAGGAGTTTATATCCTTTGCTTGCTAGGTACTGAGGCGTTGCAAGGTTGTAACCCCACCATCCCTTAGACCAGTAAGAGATGATGACATCCTTGTCAAACTCAACATCATCCTTGTCCTCGTAGTAGAAGCCATCGTTGAAGGCCATTGGTTGAAGGCCTCTTTCTTTGGCCATAGCAGCAAGAGTGTTAGAGTACTCAGCAAACTTGCCATAGAGTCCATACCATTTGAGGTAGTACCAGCCTTGAGCGTTGGTGGCATCATTGGCATATTCGTCTGTACCGTAGTTGAAGATCTTAGTTTTGCCTGCAAAGAAGTCCATGTACTTGCCGATGAGGGCTTTGACAAAGTTCATCGCCTCTTCGTTTTCGAGGTCCATGGTTGTTTTGGAGACCTTGTCAAAGTTGGCTTGAGGATTCTTGATTCCAAGTTTTTCCATAGCAACGAGCATGGCATCCATGTGACCTGGGCTGTTGATCGCTGGGATGAGTCCAACACCTTTTGATTTTGCGTACTCGATCAATTCAGTGATTTCAGCCTGGCTAAGAGTGGTTCCGTTTGGATCATCGTAGTAAGCTTTTGTTCCTTCGATGATGGCCTTTTTGACATCATCACTTGCATAAGTTTTTCCGTTAGCTGTGATGGTCATGTCATCAAGGAGGAAGCGAAGTCCATCGTTTCCTAGGAGAAGATGCACATCAGAGTAGCCGAGCTCGCTCGCCTTGTCTACGATACGTTTGAGTTGGTCGAGCGTGAAGTACTTACGTCCAGCATCGATGGAGATTACCTTGTTCTTGGCAAGTTTTTCAACTTCACGTTTCGCGTCTTCTTCTTTTTGAGCCTCTGGTGTGAAGGTCAAATTGCTTACAGCTTCTTGGAGTTTCGCGATTGCTTGGTCAATGGTGTCTTGTTGGGCACGGCTGAGGTTGTTATCGAGTGAGCGAATGGCTTTTTCAGCTTCTTTTACAGCTGTGACACTTTCTGCAGTATAGCGGTTAAGGTCTGTTGGGACTTCTTTCAGAGCTTGCTCAGCAGACTCATAGTCAGCTGCGAAGTATTCAGCATTGGCATTTGCGAAGCTTCGCATGAGTTTGAAGAGGCGTGATGGTGAATAGCGTGCAGATGGGGTGTCCGCCCAAGCAGCTACCATACCCCCGATGAACGGGATAGTAGCCCCATCAGATTTTGGTACAGAAGTGATTGGAGTGTTCTTGATACCATTGAGTCCTTGGTCGAGGTTGTACCAGCCTTGGCCATCGGCATTTCGTCCGAGGACGTAGTACCAAGCATCGTTGGTATTAAGGATTTGGTGGCCTTTTTCAACTAGAAGTTTAGAAGAAGCGACGTCGTATCCGCCCCATCCACCAGTCCACATTGAAACGATGATGTCTTTGTCAAAAGTACCAAAGCTAGTGTCGCTATTATAGTAGATACCGTCGTTAAAGGCCATTGGTTTGAGACCGTGAGATTTGACGATGCGAGCAAGGTCGTTAGCGTAGGCGATAAATTTATCATAACCCTTGTCTGGGAAACCATCTTCTGGATACCATTTATAGGCTTGAAGAACGCTCCAGCCTTTAGCGTCTGTAGCATCATTGGCGTACTCGTCTAGTCCGATATTGAAAATATCAGTTTTTCCAGCAAAGTATGCAGCATACTTGTCGATCAGGGCTTTGGTAAACTCAACAGCTTCTTTGTTATCCAGGTCAACGGTACGAGCAGATTCCTTACCAAAGTAGTTGAAGTTCGGTTTTTGGATACCTAGTTCTTTCATGGCATGCAAAATCGCATCCATGTGCCCAGGGCTATTAACGGTTGGGATTAGTCCGATACCCTTATCTTTGGCATAGTTAATCAAGTCCGTCATCTGGCTCTCTGTCAAGTGGTTGCCATTTGGATCCTTGTAGTAGGCATCTGTTCCATTTTCGAGCGCACGTTTGACATCATCACTTGCATAGGTTTTACCATTGGCTGTGATCGTCATGTCGTCCAACATAAAACGCATGCCGTCATTTCCAACTAGTAGATGAAGATCAGTATAACCGTAGTGTTTGGCTTTGTCGATGATTTCTTTGAGTTGGTCTGGAGAGAAGTACTTGCGTCCAGCGTCGATTGAGATCATTTTTCTTTTTGCCAGTTTTTCATTTACCTGAGGTGCTCGTTCCGTACTAGGAGTGGTTACTGCAGGTGTGGCTGCTTCATTTTTCTTTTCTGAAGGAGAGTTTTCTGCAGGAGTTTCAGCTGGGGCAGGACTCTCTTTCTCGGCAGTAGGCGTTGGAGCAGCATTTTCTGTCACAACTGGTGCGCTTGACTCTTCTGTTTTTGGAGCAACTGTTCGAGGAGCCTCCTGGTCTTCTTTGACCTCCTCTTTTACAAGTTTGTCAGCCTTTTCTTCCAGTTTTTCTGGGACCTTGGAGTCTACAGCTTCTTCGGTTGCTTGTGGACTCTCCTGAATCGTTTGAACAGTTTCTTCAGCTGTTGGAGCTGGAGTAATCCCATCTGCAGATACGACTTGTGCGCTAAAAGCAAATCCTATAAGTACAGAAGCTGCCCCAACCGCGTATTTACGGATGGAGAAGCGCTGTTTCTTTTCTAGTTTCATGACAAAACCTCCTTGTTATTATCATATATGATAGCGTTTACATAAAACCAATTTTATTTTATTATCTAAGGAGTAAAATGTCAAGTGGGTTTATATAAGAACTATAATAAATAGAGGAAATCATAAGATTTAGGAGAAATTTGCTAATAAGGGATAAAACAGAGGAAAAACCAAACGAAAATTTAACTTGTTTTTAGTAAAAATGCTACTAATTAAATAAGAGCCCTTCATAGCGTTTTCACAACTTCTTTCTCGTGCTATAATGAATAGAGAAAAAGCCTGAGCTAGGCTCAGGCTTTTTCTTAATGACCTCGGTTACATGAGATGAATTTGATTTTGTAGTAGTCTGCTCGCTTATAAGTTTCACTATAGGCAAGGACTTGGCCAGTGGCCTCAAGTTTTGTAGTCTTCGTTTGGAAGACAGTTGGGAATTGTGTATCGATTCCGAGTACAGAAGCAGCATGCTCTGGTGTTGGGAATGCGATTTCGTTGATTTCCTCAAAATGTTCATCACTCATGTGAATGCGGTAATCCAATTTGAAACGTGTATAGATAGAGCTATAATAGTCAAGATTTGGATAGTTGGCATTGATGTATTGCTCAGGAATATAAGATGTGTGGTAGATGTATGTCACGTCGTTTGTCTGACGAATACGTTCAATCTTATAGTAGAATTGATCTCCACGTAGTCCAAGTTTATCTAAATATTCAAGTTTGTTTCCGCGCTCGATAGAAAGGACAGTAACTTTATCGTCTTTTGTTTCAAAGATTTCGACATCAGAAAACTCAACGAGTTTGTGCTTACGGGCACGTGAAACGAAAGTACCTTTACCTTGTTGGCGGACAATGTAGCCGTCTTTAGCAAGGTCGTTCAAGGCACGAACAACTGTGATTGAACTCACATCGTACATCGCGATCAATTCGGCTTCTGTATAAAATTTATCTCCACTTGCAAATTGACCAGAGATGATTTTGTTTTTTAATTCATCTTTAATATATTGGTATTTAGGAATAGCCATAAATTTCACCTCGATTCTCTTTCTCCAATTTTGATTTTACCACAAATATAAAGAAAAGAGTAGTATTAAGGTCAAAAAATTAAAATAATAGACTAAAAATGTTATTTTACATGTAAAAAAATTCATTTGATGTTCTTGTGAATTATCATACATAAAAAGATCGTTTTCATGCTATTTTTAGATAATTTCGGTAAACGGTAAGTAAAAAAATAGAAAAATTTTAAATAATTTTCTAAAACCTATTGACAAATGCAAAAGATTTGATTATAGTTAATATTATAATAAATGAAAGCGCAAACTTAATTCGTCAGAGGTAATAACATGACCAGATTTAAAATTGAGGACGATTTCTATTTAGACGGAAAACCGTTCAAGATTTTGTCCGGCGCCATTCATTATTTTAGGATTCCAGCAGAGGATTGGTATCATTCTCTCTATAACTTAAAGGCGCTTGGCTTTAATACAGTCGAGACCTATGTGGCTTGGAATTTACACGAACCTGTTGAAGGGGAGTTTGATTTTGAAGGTGCCAGAAATTTGGAGAGATTTCTTCAAATTGCACAAGATCTAGGTCTCTATGCCATTGTACGCCCGTCTCCATTTATCTGTGCGGAATGGGAATTTGGTGGCTTGCCGGCTTGGCTCTTGACAAAGGACATGCGAATTCGCTCGTCCGACCCGGCCTACATCGAGGCTGTTGCTCGCTATTATGACCAATTATTGCCAAGGCTTGTGCCTCGCTTGTTGGATAATGGTGGAAACATTCTTATGATGCAAGTCGAAAATGAATATGGCTCTTATGGAGAAGATAAGTCTTATCTACGAGCAATTCGGAAATTGATGGAAGACCGAGGGATTGATTGCCCACTCTTTACTTCAGATGGCCCATGGAGGGCTACTCTGAAAGCCGGAACCTTGATCGAAGACGATCTCTTTGTGACAGGAAACTTCGGTTCTAAAGCTCCGTACAACTTTTCACAGATGCAGGAATTCTTTGATGAGCATGGCAAGAAATGGCCCCTCATGTGTATGGAATTCTGGGATGGTTGGTTCAACCGTTGGAAAGAACCCATCATCACTCGTGATCCTAAAGAATTGGCAGAAGCTGTTCGAGAGGTATTGGAGCAAGGCTCTATCAACCTTTACATGTTCCATGGTGGTACAAACTTTGGTTTCATGAATGGTTGCTCGGCTCGAGGAACTCTGGATTTGCCGCAAGTCACATCTTACGACTATGATGCCCTTCTCGATGAAGAAGGAAATCCAACTGCTAAATACTTAGCAGTCAAGAAGATGATGGCAACCCACTTCCCAGAGTATCCACAGTTGGAACCACTCTATAAGGAAAGCATGGAGATAGGGTCCATTCCATTGGTCGAAAAAGTTTCCTTGTTTGAAACCCTGGATAATCTCTCTAGTCCTACTGAAAGCCTCTATCCAAAAGCGATGGAAGAACTTGGTCAAAGTTATGGCTACCTTCTCTACCGCACGGAGGCAAGTTGGGATGCAGAAGAGGAACGTCTCCGTATCATCGATGGACGTGACCGAGCTCAACTCTTTGTAGATGGTCAATGGATTGCTACTCAATACCAGACAGAGATTGGCGAAGACATCTACTGTCAAGGCAACCGAGAAGGCTTTTCAGAGATTGACATCTTGATTGAAAATATGGGGCGTGTCAACTACGGACATAAGTTTTTGGCAGATACGCAGCGTAAAGGAATTCGAACAGGTGTCTGCAAGGATCTACATTTCTTACTGAATTGGAAACAATATCCACTGCCACTGGATAATCCTGAGAAGATTGATTTTTCAAAAGGATGGACAGAAGGACAACCAGCCTTTTACGCTTTCGACTTTACTGTTGAAGAGCCGAAGGATACCTACTTAGACTTGTCTGAGTTTGGTAAGGGAGTTGCCTTTGTCAACGGGCGTCACCTAGGGCGTTTCTGGAACGTCGGCCCGACCCTCTCACTTTATATCCCTCATAGTTATCTCAAGGAAGGTGCTAACCGCATCATCATCTTTGAAACTGAGGGCGAATATAAAGAAGAGATTCACTTAACTCGTAAACCTACACTAAAACACATAAAGGGGGAAAACTTATGACAATTGTAGGATGCCGTATCGATGGACGTTTGATCCACGGTCAAGTAGCCAATCTTTGGGCTGGAAAACTAAATGTTTCACGCATTATGGTTGTAGACGACGAAGTTGTTAACAACGATATTGAAAAGAGTGGTTTGAAACTTGCGACACCACCAGGTGTGAAACTCAGTATCTTGCCAGTTGAGAAAGCAGCAGCAAATATCCTTGCTGGTAAATACGATAGCCAACGTCTCTTTATCGTTGCACGTAAACCAGACCGTTTCCTTGGTTTGGTCGAAGCAGGTGTTCCGCTTGAAACACTCAACGTCGGCAATATGTCTCAAACACCAGAAACTCGCTCTATCACACGTTCTATCAACGTGGTAGACAAGGATGTGGAAGACTTCCACAAACTAGCAGAAAAAGGTGTGAAACTCACTGCTCAAATGGTTCCAAATGATCCAGTTTCAGACTTTTTGAGCTTATTAAAATAGGAAAAAATTTTTAGGAGGTCATTGTTATGATACAATGGTGGCAAATTTTACTTCTCACTTTGTACTCAGCTTATCAAATCTGTGATGAGTTGACAATCGTTTCATCTGCAGGTTCCCCTGTATTCGCTGGTTTCATTACCGGTTTGATCATGGGAGATGTGACAACTGGTTTGTTTATCGGTGGTAGCTTGCAGTTGTTCGTTCTTGGGGTTGGTACCTTCGGTGGTGCTTCTCGTATCGACGCAACTTCTGGTGCGGTTCTTGCAACAGCATTCTCTATCTCTCAAGGTATTGATACAGATCTTGCGATTACAACAATCGCTGTACCAGTAGCAGCACTTTTGACATACTTCGACGTTCTTGGACGTATGACAACTACTTTCTTTGCACACCGTATTGATGCTGCGATCGAACGCTTTGACTACAAAGGTATCGAACGCAACTACCTACTTGGTGCGATTCCATGGGCTCTTTCTCGTGCCCTTCCAGTATTCTTCGCCCTTGCTTTCGGTGGAGAATTCGTACAAGGTGTTGTAAACCTTGTTAAAGAATACCAATGGGTTGCAGACGGTTTGACTCTTGCAGGTCGTATGCTTCCAGGTCTTGGATTCGCTATCTTGCTTCGTTACCTTCCAGTTAAACGTAACCTTCACTACCTTGCTATGGGATTCGGTTTGACAGCTATGTTGACTGTTCTTTACTCAAACGTAACAAGTCTTGGTGGAGCAGTTGCTGGAATCATTGGCACTCTTCCTGCTGAAGTTGCTGAAAAAATTGGCTTTGTTAACAACTTCAAAGGATTGTCTATGATCGGTATCTCTATCGTGGGTATCTTCCTTGCAGTTGTTCACTTCAAGAACAGCCAAAAAGTTGCTGTAGCAGCACCTTCTACACCATCAGAAAGTGGGGAAATCGAAGATGACGAATTCTAATTACAAACTAACAAAAGAAGATTTTAATCAAATCAACAAACGTAGCTTGTTTACTTTCCAATTAGGTTGGAACTACGAACGTATGCAAGCTTCTGGTTACCTTTACATGATCTTGCCACAATTACGTAAAATGTATGGGGATGGAACTCCTGAATTGAAAGAAATGATGAAAGTTCATACTCAATTCTTCAATACTTCACCATTCTTCCACACTATTATCGCTGGTTTTGACCTTGCCATGGAAGAAAAAGATGGTGTGGGTTCAAAAGATGCCGTTAACGGTATCAAGACAGGTTTGATGGGACCATTTGCTCCTCTTGGAGATACAATCTTTGGTTCACTTGTACCTGCTATCATGGGATCTATCGCAGCAACTATGGCTATCGCTGGCCAACCATGGGGTATCTTCCTTTGGATCGCAGTTGCAGTTGCTTATGACATCTTCCGTTGGAAACAATTGGAATTTGCCTACAAAGAAGGGGTTAACCTTATCAACAACATGCAAAGTACTTTGACAGCTTTGATTGACGCTGCATCTGTACTTGGTGTCTTCATGATGGGTGCTCTTGTAGCAACAATGATCAACTTTGAGATTTCTTACAAATTGCCAATCGGTGAAAAGATGATTGACTTCCAAGACATCTTGAACTCAATCTTCCCACGTTTGCTTCCAGCAATCTTTACTGCCTTTATCTTCTGGTTGCTTGGTAAGAAAGGTATGAACTCTACTAAAGCGATCGGTATCATTATCGTTCTTGCAGTAGGTCTTTCATTCATCGGTAAATTCTTGCTTGGAATGGGCGCATAATTTATGAGTAAATCATTAATTTTGGTGAGTCATGGTCGTTTCTGTGAAGAACTTAAAGGTAGCACAGAAATGATCATGGGTCCACAGGACAACATTCATGCAGTGGCCCTTCTTCCAGAAGATGGTCCAGAAGAATTTACTGCAAAATTTGAAGCTGCTATCGAAGGATTGGATGATTTCCTAGTCTTTGCGGACCTTCTCGGTGGTACACCATGTAACGTGGTAAGCCGTTTGATCATGGAAGGTCGCGACATTGAACTCTACGCAGGAATGAATCTTCCAATGGTGATTGAATTTATCAATGCCAGCCTTACAGGCGCAGATGCGGACTACAAGAGCCGAGCTGCAGAAAGCATTGTAAAAGTCAACGATCTGTTAGCGGGCTTCGATGATGACGAAGATGAATAATACTCTTCGAAAATCAAATTCAAACCACGTCAGCGTCGCCTTGCCGTATATATGTTACTGACTTCGTCAGTCTTATCCGGCAACCTCAAAGCAGTGCTTTGAGCAACCTGCGGCTAGCTTCCTAGTTTGCTCTTTGATTTTCATTGAGTATAAGATGTAACTTAGAGCATCTTATATAGAATATACATGGGAATGGGAGTCACTCCCGTTCCCATATTTTCAATAGGAATGAAATAATAATAGATTAGAGGAACTCTATGCTAAATTACACAAAAGAAGAATTACTTGAACTGGGTGCAGAAATCACAACTCGTGAGATCTACCAACAGCCTGATGTATGGAAAGAAGCTTTTGAAGCCTATCAAGCGAAACGTGAAGAAATTGCAGCCTTTCTGCAAGGTATCGCTGATAGACATGACTATATCAAGGTCATCTTGACGGGTGCTGGTACTTCTGCTTATGTGGGAGATACCTTGGTGCCATACTTTAAGGAAGTCTATGACGAGCGCAAATGGAATTTCAATTCTATTGCGACAACAGATATTGTAGCCAACCCAGAAACTTATTTGAAAAAAGATGTGGCGACGGTCCTTGTTTCCTTTGCTCGTAGTGGGAATTCACCTGAAAGTGTGGCGACTGTTGATTTGGCTAAAGCCTTGGTTGACGACCTCTATCAAGTGACCATTACATGTGCTGCAGATGGTAAATTGGCGCTTCAAGCTCATGGCGATGAGCGCAATCTTTTGCTCTTGCAACCAGCTGCTTCCAATGACGCTGGATTTGCCATGACTTCTAGCTTTACGTCCATGATGCTAACAGCTCTCTTGGTCTTTGACCCTACAGAATTTGCTGTGAAAGCTGAACGTTTTGAAGTTGTGTCTAGCCTTGCGCGTAAAGTTCTAGACAATGCAGCAGATGTCAAGGAGCTGGTTGACCTCGACTTTAACCGTGTTATCTACCTGGGCGCTGGTCCTTTCTTTGGACTTGCTCATGAAGCTCAGTTGAAGATTTTGGAATTGACTGCTGGTCAAGTGGCGACCATGTATGAAAGTCCAGTTGGTTTCCGTCACGGTCCAAAATCATTGATCAACGAAGATACAGTTGTTTTGGTCTTTGGCACAACGACAGACTACACTCGCAAGTACGACTTGGACTTGGTTCGTGAAGTGGCTGGTGACCAGATTGCTCGTCGTGTTGTGCTCTTAAGTGATCAAGCCTTTGGTCTTGAAAATGTCAAAGAAGTGGCCCTTGGTTGTGGCTGTGTCTTGAACGATATTTACCGTGTCTTCCCTTACATCGTTTATGCCCAACTCTTTGCCCTTTTGACTTCACTCAAGGTAGAAAACAAACCAGATACACCATCTCCTACAGGCACCGTAAACCGTGTGGTACAAGGTGTGATCATTCATGACTATCAAAAATAAGGAAGTGTCTATGAGTAAATTACAATTAAGTCCCAAAAAAGTAGCTTGCCTGCAAAAACTCTCTGACGAGAACGGCATTATCTCAGCTCTTGCCTTTGACCAACGTGGCGCTTTGAAACGCCTCATGGCTCAATACCAAACAGAAGAGCCAACAGTCGCTCAAATGGAAGAACTCAAGGTCTTGGTTGCAGATGAATTGACAAAATACGCATCCTCTATGCTTCTCGACCCTGAATATGGCCTTCCAGCTACAAAAGCGCTTGATCCAAATGCTGGTCTTCTCCTTGCTTATGAGAAAACGGGTTATGACACAACAAGTACCAAACGCTTGCCTGACTGTTTGGATGTTTGGTCTGCCAAACGCATCAAAGAACAAGGTGCGGATGCAGTCAAATTCTTGCTTTACTATGACGTAGACAGCTCTGACGAACTCAACCAAGAAAAACAAGCCTACATCGAACGCATCGGTTCAGAGTGTGTGGCGGAAGACATTCCATTCTTCCTTGAAATCCTCGCTTACGATGAAAAAATCGCTGACGCTGGCTCTGCTGAATACGCAAAAGTAAAACCACACAAGGTTATCGGTGCTATGAAGGTCTTCTCAGACCCACGCTTCAACATCGATGTCTTGAAAGTAGAAGTTCCAGTCAATATTAAATACGTTGAAGGCTTTGGTGATGGTGAAATCGTCCATACACGCGAAGAAGCTGCAGCCTTCTTCAAAGCACAAGATGAAGCAACTAACTTGCCATACATCTACTTGAGTGCTGGTGTATCAGCTAAACTATTCCAAGAAACACTTGTCTTTGCCCACGAATCAGGCGCAAACTTCAATGGTGTTCTTTGTGGCCGTGCTACATGGGCTGGATCAGTTGAAGCTTACATCAAAGATGGTGAAGCAGCAGCTCGCGACTGGCTTCGCACAACTGGATTTGAGAACATTGACGAACTCAACAAGGTTCTTCAAACAACAGCGACTTCATGGACTGAACGTGTAGAAGCATAAAATAAGAATAGAAGAATTCCCTTTTGTTAAGAAAATACTTAAGGTTTTCTGACAAAGGATTCTGAAAATAGAAACTACAACCATAGATGGTACATACACTTTCTATGGTTTGTTTACTTAATAGAAATAGAAAAAAGGAGATGAAAATGAAAGCATACACAGAGCGTGTATTTGGAAATCATGAGGGCAAGGATGTCTTGGCCTATCGCTTTGAAACTGATGGTGGTTACCAGCTTGAAGTTATGACTTATGGTGCGACCATTTTGCGCTATGTCACACCTGACAAGGCTGGTAATTTTGCCAATGTGATTTTGGGTTTTGATGATTTTGCTAGCTATGTAGGCAATAGTCCCAAGCATGGAGCAAGTGTAGGTCCTGTAGCAGGCCGTATTGCTGGAGCGACATTTGAGCTCAATGGCCAGACCTATAATCTTGAAGTCAACAACGCTAGCAACTGTAACCACAGTGGTTCAACAGGTTGGGATTCAAGCTTGTTTGAATTGGTAGAGGTGAGCGCCCACGGCTTGACCCTCTACACAGAGCGTACAGATGGGACAGGAGGATTTCCTGGTAATCTTAAGATTTGGATTAGCTACTACTTGGAAGAAACTGGTGCTTACGAAATCAGCTATAAGGTAACGACAGATCAGGATACGCTTGTCAATCCAACTAATCATAGCTACTTCAACTTGTCTGGTGATTTCACGCAGACAGTTGACCGCCATGTCTTCCAACTAAATACGGAGGGCATTTACCCAATCGCTCCGGACGGTGTTCCAGATAAGGCTCCAGATGCTAATCGTGATGTGGTTAAACACATCTACAATGGAGCTTTGTTGAAGGACATCTTTGCAGAGGAAGATGAGCAAATCCAGTTGGTATCTGGTTTGGATCACCCATTTGCCCTTCCTGCAGGTCATGACAATGCTGGTTTCCTTTATGACCAAAACTCAGGTCGTTTCCTGCTGTTCAAGACAGAGGCCCCTTGCCTTGTGGTCTATACAGCAAACTTTGTGGATGAGAGTGTCATCATCGGAGGCCAGCCAATGGTGCAACACAATGGGATTGCCCTTGAAGCGCAAGCTTTACCAGATGCCATTCACAGTGACCTCAAAGACCAAGTCATTCTCAAAGCAGGGGAAACTTTCACCAGCAAAACTCGCTACGAGCTTGTTGTCAAATAAAAAGAAGAGCTGGTTTCCAGCTCTTTTGAGTTGTCTTCGTTGACATTTTATTTCAATAGTGTATAATTGATGTAATTAATAAAGTTACAACAAACAAAAGGAGACACCCTATGACTTATGCATACCAAAGCCACATTTACCTAGCAGAGGCTGTTTTAAATGTCAAGGATTTAACGAGTCAAACGGCTTTTTATCACCAGATTATTGGCTTGGAGATTTTATCCCAAACAGAGACAGAAGCGATTTTGGGACTTGGTCGAAAAGCCTTGGTTCACTTGATTCAGGCAGAAAAGTCTGGCGAAGTAAGGGAGCATTATGGGCTCTACCATTTGGCGATTTTGTTGCCGACACGAAAAGCCTTGGCAGATGTCTTGAAACACCTAAGTGACTTGCGGATTCCTCTGGTTGGGGGTGCAGATCATGGATACAGTGAGGCTATTTATCTAGAGGATTTGGAAGGAAATGGCATTGAACTCTACCGTGATAAGCCAGTGTCTTCATGGGATATTCGAGAAGACGGCCGCATTATCGGTGTGACCGAAGCCCTTGCGGCACAGGACATCTATGAGCTAGGGGAAAAGGTAGATCCCTTTATCCTAGCTGAAGGGACGAGAATGGGGCATATCCATCTATCGGTGAAGGATAGCCACGCGGCGAGCCAGTTTTATCAAAAGGTGTTAGGACTAGAAGATAAATTTAGCATTCCTAGTGCTAGTTGGATAGCGGCTGGTCAGTACCATCACCACCTGGCTGTCAATGAATGGGCTGGAAAAGGGCTAGCTCCGCGTGAGCAAGGCTTGCCAGGCTTGGCCTACTACGTCCTTGAGGTCGAAAGCAAGGAAGAACTCTTGGACATCGCTAAGCAAGCGCAAGAGCTAGAAGCACCAATCAAGTGGCTAAATTTGAGTGAGTTGGATCTTGTAGACCCAGACGGGATTGTGACTCGCATTCGCTTGGAACGATGAAATGAGGAAAACACATCATTTACTTTAGAGACATAGAAAAAGGCGGATAAGCTCGCATTCTGTTTTTAGAATGCGGACTTGTTCGCTTTTTATGAAATGACGAAAGCTTTCTTGGCTCTGGCAAAGGCATCGGTCGAGGATATTTTACCTTTTCTAGGGGTTCATGCTATAATACTAATAATCTTTTCTTTCTCTAGGAAGGCAAATGCCCAAAATCAGTAGACTGCTTGCAATCGTTGTCACGATGCTTTTAAGAGAAAGTAGAACTTTGTTTGAACATCCGTATTGAGTTTAGGAGACGGGAAATAAGATGGACACAAGTGTAAAAAAATTAATCAATATGGGCCCTCTGGAGGACTATTTTATTTATTATGATCTGAGAAATCAAGTATTCTATGAAGTAAAACAAGGCATGAATTATTCAGCCATTGCAGCTCCTATTGTAGTCTTTTCCTTGCAACGGCTGTCGAAGTTGCTCAACCAAACCTTTGGAGATGTCTCATCCCCTCTTAATCTAATCTTCTTTATCTTGATGTCGCTGTTTTTAGTTTTTGGGACCATTCTCCTTGCCAAGTCTACCCGACGTAACATGAAGACAGATAGATTTAGAAAAGTCCGGCTGACAAAAGCCAATATCAAAACACTTAGGAGAAAATCTAGATGGGCAGTCCTAGTTGAGGTTTTTTGTTTTCTCATGATTCTGTTTTCCATCTATCGTTATTTTACCTACTCTGATTTTCTGTTCTTGATTATGTATATGTTAGGGATTTTTTCACTTGTTTATATTGTCTATGAATTTCAGATGAAAATGCGCAAACGACTGTTCAAAGAGCTGATGGAGACATTACAGGACGATAGCCAAGGGAAAGAGGGAGAAATGTAAGATGAGAAAAATCATTTATATAGGCCAAGGAAGCCTGCAATCCGTCTACTATAACACAAGGACGAGAGAGGCTTTAACGACAGAATCTAGCACCGTTTCAGACACTGATGGTGCTATCAGTTCAAAGAAATCCAAGTGGCCTTGGGTTCTCCTCTTTGCTTTCTTGCTAGTTGCTGTCATCAGTATTTGGATTCGTTCCTTGATAGCGCCCTTTAGATTGAGTGAATGGATGATTCCTATCCATCTAGCCGCAATCCTTTTCGTTTTTATCGGAAGTGTTTATGGATTTGAAAAACTGTTCTACAGTGGGGCCAAGTCGCTTGTCCCAGCAAGTGAAGACCAGTTTAAAGATGCGGTTGAAAGTAGTACTTTTTGGAGGAAGTCACCAGATAAGGAACCAACAGTCGATAAAATCATCTTGTATCTATTTGTTATCCTCGTTCTTCTATTTGTTTTTGTTATTGTTGTATTTTTTGCTATACCTGCGACTTTCATTCCTTACTATGAACAGGAATGGTTTGAGCCGTCCATGTTCATGGTACCAATCGGAGCAACGATCGTCCCAATTAGCGTGGTTCTTCTACTATTTCAAAACAATCCAATCCGCTGGCTCTTAGCCGTACGAAAATACAAGCAGGGGAAAGTATTATTTGGGGAAGAGAAGTAAGAAGAGGATAAGATGAAAGAAAAGTATGTTGAGTTTTTAAATATGGCAGTTGTGGATACTAGTCCTATAAAGCGTTTTGATATTATATAAATCACTGATGAGGGAAGATAATGAAAAAAATAATGAAATCAAAATTAGTTCAAGTCATGCTTCTTGCACTCACTGTCATAGGGCTATACTTTGCTTATCAGGCATATCGCAGACATGAACTTACTCAGTTTGTTATGTGGAGTCCAAGGGCAAAAATTGCAAGTTATGAATTTATGGATGATAACAAGGCAGTAGCAATTGATTGGGATCGTGAGTCAGAATTAAAGGAAGCAGAAGAAGCCAAAAAATATGATAATAGGATAAAAGTTGAGTTAAGTACAGCGACCAATGGTGAACGTTTTATTGTTCGCCAGAGTTACAAATTAAAATCAGCTACGTATAAGTATTGGATCCTTGAAGAGGATGCGGTTCCATATTTGAAAAGTAATATTCCGGAGCAGGGAGAGTACTGGTTGTTAGACGTCTATGATACGAAAGATGGGACAATCAAACAAAAAACCTATGATGTATTTCAGATGGTGAGGGAATATAATAAAGATTATATTCCAATTGGTGTTGCTGAATCATCAAAATTATTACAATCCGAGAATGAAAAAGATTATTTACCTATAAAAATGGCTGTGAATAGTGAACCAAGTGCTAAAACTTTTATAGGTATAATTGATTTGACGAGTGGAAAAATTTTATCTGAAACACCATCTGGAAAGTCAGGGGAAGAGTTTTATGATGTTTTTAAAAATACAATAAAAAATAGAGACTATTTTGAAGATATAATCAATCAAAATGATAGACTTTCAAATCAAAATTTTACTTTTGATTCATCTAAATTCAGTTTTAAAGAACTAGTAGAAAACTCCCAATATCCGTCCTTGACAAGCCAATATCCAAAGGTGTTTGATATATTAAGCAAAGGGGTGTTGTCTGAACTAGATTTTCTTGGAGAAGAAGATGTTCGTTTTAAAATCTCTCTCTTAAAGCTGGTTCTTCCAGAAGGTACCAATATCTTCAAGGATATCACTATTCCAGCAGCTAGTTCGAAAGATGGACAGGAACATTTGGTTCAAAGCGAAGAAGAGTTCTTACAATATTATAAATCCAGTACGGAGGAAGAATGAAAAGACTGATAAAATCAAAATTAGTTCAAGTCCTACTTTTTGCACTCACTGTCATAGGGTTTTACTTTGCTTATCAGGCATATCGAAGGAATGAACTTACTCAGTTTGTTATGTGGAGTCCAAGGGCAAAAATTGCAAGTTATGAATTTATGGATGATAACAAGGCGGTAGCAGTTGATTGGGATAATGATGCGGAGTTAAAAGATGCGAAAGAGGCTAAGAAATATGATAATAGGATAAAAGTTGAGGTAAATACAGTAACCAATGGTGAACGTTTTATTGTTCGCCAGAGTTACAAATTAAAATCAGCTACGTATAAGTATTGGATCCTTGAAGAGGATGCGGTTCCATATTTGAAAAGTAATATTCCAGAGCAGGGAGAGTACTGGTTGTTAGACGTCTATGATACGAAAGATGGGACAATCAAACAAAAAACGTATGATGTATTTCAGATGGTGAGGGAATATAATAAGGATTATATTCCAAGAAGGTTTCGTGGGTATAAGTTTTACTTGTATACGGAACAAGGAAAAACTTACTTACCAATTAGTATGGATACTGGCCAACAGCCAGAATCGAAAACTGAAAATGGGCTTATTGATATAGAGGAAGGAAAGATAATAGCAGCTATTCCATCTGATAAAACTTCCAAAGAGCTTTACAATAAAGAAGAGACTACAGAACATAAAGATAACTTCGAAGATATACTTAATCAACATGATAGACTTTCAAATCAAAATTTCACCTTAGTTTTATCTGATTTTTTTCTAAATAAGTCTGTATCAAATGGTCAATTTAGTTCTTTAGCAGATAAATATCCTAAAGTGTTTTCAATCTTAAAATCCGGCCCGTCTTCTAGATTATATTTCCTTGGAAAAGAAGACGTCCGCTTTAAAATCTCTCTCTTAAAGCTAGTTCTTCCAGAAGGTACCAATATTTTCAAGGATATCACTATTCCAGCAGCTAGTTCAAAAGATGGCCAGGAACATTTGGTTCAAAGCGAAGAAGAGTTCTTACAATATTATAAATCCAGTACGGAGGAAGAATAATGGGACAAAAGCATTTGTCTTATATTCCAATAGATATTGATATTTGACATTGAATTTTAAATAGGGAGGAAAAAATGAAGAAGTTAGTTGTCGTCATCCTGTTATTGCTTCTTGGAGCTTGCTCTAATGGAAAGGAAGCAGGGGGAACAGAGAAAAGTACACGTGAGACAGTTGTAAGTAAAGAGAAAGAATTGAAATTTGTAGTAGCACCACAATATGAAGGCCAAACGTCAGATTTAATTGAACTTGGTAAAAAATTGACCAAAGAACATCCAGAAATTGGAAGTAAGGGAAGTATGGCTATCTACTTTACAGGAGCCGTCTCAGATGGTAGAGCAGCACTAATGCTCGCTGACGTAGATATCAAAAAAGATTTGGAGTTTTCACTGAGCTGGTCCTATGATGGCAAGGCCATTTTTGATAATCAAAAGATCAGCTATACTATCAAGGATAGTGGTGAGTTACCTTCTTACACAACTACATTAATTTTGTTACCACTTAATTCAGAACAATTGGAGCTTGTTGACTCGATGTCAGATCCATCTAAGATGAGACTTTCAATGTCCGATGTGAAGAGCGTAGAATAAGATAGGAGTTGAATATGACAACAGAAACCATTTTATTTTTAGTTGCTACCATCGTTATTCTTTTATCCTTGATCTTTTTATCTGGTACATATCTCTACCTTTCTTTTCGGGATAAAAAGATGGTACGTCTTGCCAAATCGTCTGTTAAGGGAACGGTTGTGGGCTATAGTAATTTTCAGGCTGGGAATCCTCCGATTGTTGAATATACGGTTAACGGAACTACTTATAGCAAACCATTACGGTATTTTATAATCAGAACGGTTTCGCTTCCATGGGGGCCTATAAGTACATCTGATAACTTTACAAGAGAGGATATGTTGGCAAATTCACTAACCTTTTATCGTAATTCTTTTATATCGTTTAATAACTTAATGCGAACGCATTTCCCAGTCTATTCGAAGATGACAGTATGGTATGATCCTGAAAAACCAAACAGGGCCTATGTGGAACGATACTGTGGAATCAACAAATTTTATAAATTGTTAGGCGTCGGTAGTGCTATATTGTTAATCATGGTCTACGCCGTTGTAGTGCTTGCTTATTTGTTAAAGAGGTGAGGTAATCCACATAATGTCACAAGAGAGATATTTGCAGATCAAAAAAGAGCATCAAGTTCGTAAGTTTGTGGGGCGTTTCCTCTTCATCCTTCTCGCTATACTCGATGTTCTACTGGTATCAAGTCATTCCAATTATGTCCCACTTGTAACGGTAGCTATGGTAACGATTGTGCCTTTTAATCATTTTCTACTTGCTCCTCTTAGGAGACAGAAAAAAGCCATAGAAAAAGAGCATCCAGAATGGAAAACACTCAGTACAAAGGGAGTAAAGGTTCCCTCGGCTGAAGCCAATAAAAGAACCTTGGCTGGCATTGGGATCTTGATGGCCTTGCTGTTGTCTTTTGGGCTATTCTATAAACCTGTGAAACAGCCGAACGACCAAGTAAACAAGCCGCCTAAGCTTGATTCTAAAACGCCTGAAACGTCCAAGCCTTCTGAGTCTGAGTCGTCTAGCTCCTCTAAGGCCAAAGAATCCAGTTCCTCAGAGTCGAAATCCTCGTCTTCGACTGAACAAAGTTCTAAAACCGAAAGTTCAGGAACAAAGCCGTCAAAAAGCGAATCCAATAATCCTTATTACCAGATTCCAGGACTTACTGACGAACAGGTGAGAGATATCATATCAAAATCGGTGAAAGATTTGAGAGAAAAACAGTCAAAAGAAAAATCCGAAGAGTAGACTCGAGGGCATCGATGTCCTTTCTGGATGAGTTAGTTTTAAGATTTTACTGTATAAAATAACAGGAGGAGTTCATATGAATAAAGAAGTGATTGGTTTGATAGTTGGGACAATCGTCATCTTCCTATCTTTTGTATTTGTATGTGGGACCTTTCTCTACCTCTATCTTCGAGATCAGAAGTTGGTCCGCCTTGCCCAGTCATCCGTACAGGGAACAGTTATCGGATATAGCCGTTTTCGTGAGGGGTATCCACCTATCGTCGAATACACGGTGGATGGGATTACTTATAAGAAAACCTTGCAGTATTTTATGTTCAAAACGGTCACGACTCCGTGGGGTCCTACTAAAGTTTCAAATGATTATACAAGAGAAGATATGCTGGCCCCTTCGATCACTCGCTACAGCAACTCCTTTGTTTCCTTCAAACGATTGATGCAGACCCATTTCCCCCTTCATTCGGAGCTGACGGTCTGGTACGATCCAGACAAGCCGAACAGGGCCTATGTCGAACGTTACAGCGGGATGGACAAGTTTTACAAGTGGTTTGGTATCGGATTTGGTCTGGCTCTAGTCCTAGTCTATGGGATAGTGATCCTTGCCTTTTTGTCCAAGATATAAGGCATAAAAGTCAGTTGGTTAATGGGCAACTTTATTTCCCATCAAGCTTCAAGGAGGACAGAGTTTCTTTTCCATTTTCATGCTCACCTATCTTTTCTTTATGATACAGAGAAAAGGTTGCCTCCTACAAATACAGACAGGAAGTGAATTTTGACAAAGCCCCTTATTCGAGATATAATGAAGAAAAAGTGACCAAGGATAAATTAATGACAAACTCAAAGTACATCACACGCCTGAAACGTTCAGAGGGTCAGTTGCGTGGAATTCAAAAGATGATTGAAGAAGATCGTGACTGCGCAGATATTGTTACGCAGTTGACAGCAGTGAAATCTAGCGTTGAGCGCGTGATTGAGATGATAATTACTGAAAATCTCACGGGCTGTATTAACCAACCACTAGACGACCCCGAGGCTCAAAAGGAACGCCTAGAAAAGGCCATCCGATACCTGATTAAACGGAAATAAACTAATTTGCTATTGATAAACAATGCAGACAAAGGCATTTAAGTCTATTTCGATAAAGAAATCATGTCAGATAAACGGGTGAGTTCCCCCAATACCAATGAGCAACCTCTTTTTAGATACCGTCAATGTGCTTCCTTTTTTAGAAGCGACGGGCTACGAGCCCTATATCAGTGGGTTGCAGAAATGAAAAAACCGATTAAGTTCCTTAATCGGTTTTTTGCTTATTCTACTTGACCGGGCCAAGCATTCATACCACCTTCTACATTGATAACGGTGAGGCCTTGGGCGCTTAGAAATTCACAAGCAGATGCGGAACGGACTCCACCTTGACAGATGACATGATATTCCTGGTCAGGTTTGAGTTCTTTGTAACCTTGCTCCAAGGTACTTAAAGGCAGATTTTTAGCACCTGGTGCATGTCCTGCTTGGAATTCGTGCACTTCACGTACATCGATAAGGTTTAGATTTTCATTTAGGTATTTTTCATAAAAATCAGCCATGCTGATACTCGTTTCCATATTTGACTCCTTCTGGATTAGCCATTTTATATTGTGAATAAGCGCTATCAGGGTTTTGGACGGTAAATCCTGCCGCTCGAGGCTACGCTCTGTGATCTAGCTACGCAAAACGCTGATGTAGGCGTCTGGTTCATCCAAGTTCTCCCATAGTTTGTTTAGGGGGATATGAATGGTATCGACCTTGGGTCGCCCCCCTGAAATTCGCCACTTGTCCGTATATCTAGGGATTTTTACCCTTAGTCAGATCGTCTTTGAGCTGACACCATTGGATATTATCGCTCAGACCTTCGATAAGGTTCAAGGCTGTGTAGCCAATTATTTTATGCTTCTAGATGACCTTGCCTGTCCAAGCGCTCATACCGCCTCGGACATTGATGACATCGTAGCCTTTTTTCTTTAGCTTCTTCGCAGCTAGTTTGCTTCGCACACCAGAATGACAAATGACATAAAGTGTTTCTTTTGTTGCAGGTGTGTAAGAACCGATTTCTGTTAAAGGAACATTCTTGGCGTTTTTGATATGACCTCTACGGAATTCCGTAGGCGTCCGAACATCCAGTAGCTGAATCGGTTCTCTGAGTTTAGCTTCTAACTCGCTGGTAGAAATACTGTCAATTTTTGTAAATAATAAGTGAAACATAGGCACCTCCAAATATACCCTTATGGGGTATATTAAACCATGAAGTTAAGCTTTTGTCAAGCAAGTTGTTTTGAGTTGGGAGGGAATTAGTTTCGAGAGTTTAGAAAGCAGGCTATTCTTGACCTTTCAAAGTCTTTTTGATATGATGGCCTCAAAGTAAATGTGAGGTGCTAAGATGACCAGTGAATACCAGAAAATGATAGCAGGGGAACCCTATCATCCGTTTGATCCTGAGTTGCGTGCGCTCGCTCAGACTGCACGCCAGAAGCAGGCGGATTTCAACCAGGAGCTAGACCCCTTGAAAGGGGCGGAGATTATCAAGACTTGGTTTGGTTCAACTGGGGAAAATCTTTATATCAATCCACGCTTGGTGGTCGATTATGGAGTCAATATCCATCTAGGGGAAAATTTTTATTCTAATTGGAATTTGACCATGCTGGATGTTTGTCCGATTCGCATCGGGAACAACGCCATGCTTGGTCCCAACTGTCAGTTTTTAACCCCACTCCATCCATTGGATCCGCATGAACGAAATTCAGGAGTCGAATATGGCAAGCCCATCACCATCGGAGATAATTTCTGGGCTGGAGGTGGCGTCATTGTCCTTCCTGGAGTGACACTAGGAAATAACGTAGTGGCAGGAGCGGGGGCCGTTATCACCAAGTCCTTTGGAGACAATGTTGTCCTAGGTGGCAATCCTGCGCGTGTTATCAAGACAATCCCTGTGAAAGAAAATTAAAAAGAACAGCTGGAGCTGTTCTTTTTGTAATCTTTATCTTAGTCTTATAGATTTTTCTTCTTTTTGGCTTTCTTGGTCAAGGAGACATCGCACTGGGAATGTTGCTTTTAAAAACTATTAAATGCATTTTAGTACTCTCAAATTGTTTCTAGTAGCCCTTTCAAAAGAATACTGAGTGAAACTAGATTTAAGGAAACTTTCAGAAAAGTTTTAGTTTTGTTTCAGGGATCTTCAGTAGACTGTCTAGCTATATCATACGAAGGAGAGGAAAAAGGTATGAAATCAAAGAAATGGACCCTACTCGCAACGAGTTTAACGGCAATGGTGTTGATGGCAGCATGTTCCCAGTCAATAACTTCATCCAATACCAATGAAACGACAAATAGTTCTACAACAACTGAAACAAAGACAAATCAATCATCCTATTTTACAGAGAAGGATAATGATACTTCTTATGATGAAAGTACAGCTTCTAAGATTGAGCTATCTGGCTCATCAGCAAACGTCTCTGGAGATGGGGTAACAGTCTCTGAATCAACAGTGACCATCACAAAATCTGGAACCTATGTGATTTCAGGTCAGTCTGACGGAGTGCAGATCAAGGTCAAGGCAGATAAGTCTGCAGATGTTCATCTAGTCCTAAAAGGTACAACCATGACCAATACCAATGCAGCGATATCTGCGACATCGGCTGACCATGTCTACCTGACTCTGGCAGAAGGAACCACCAACAGTCTCTCTGACTCAAGCTCGAACAGTGACGAAAAAGCCGACGCAGCTCTCTTTTCTAAGGTGGATTTGACCATCAACGGGAAAGGAACCCTCAATGTAGATGGCAAGAAGAACAATGGTATCAAGGCTAACGACACTCTTCACATTACGGGTGGAACCTATAACATCACAGCAGTTGGCGATGCCTTTAATGTCAATGATGAGCTCAACATCACTGGTACGACCATGATCATTGATGCTAAAGAAGACGGAGTCAAGGTGGATAATGATGAGGATACTTCAGTCGGAACCATGTACCTATCTAATAACAACATCACCGTTACAGCAGGAGATGATGGCATCCACGCATCAGGTAATTTGGTTATCGATAGTGGTACCTACACCGTTAAGAATTCGACAGAAGGACTTGAAGGGAAGTCAATCACTATCAACGGTGGGGACATTACTATCTATTCAACGGACGATGGTGTCAATGCAGCCAACAAAAATGTCCAACAGAGTGAAATCTTCTTCACTATGAACGGTGGGAACCTGACAGTAGAAGTCGGCCAAGGAGACACAGATCCAATCGACTCAAATGGGAACGTGACGGTTACAGGCGGAACCATTAAAATGACTGGTCAAACAGGTTTTGACTTTGATGGAACAGCGATCTACACAGGTGGAGATATCTATCTCAACGGTGAAAAACAAACGGAAATCGTCAATTCTATGCCTGGAGGCGGTGGACCAAATGGAGGCCCTCAAGGTGGCGGTCCAGCCCCTGGCGGACAAGGATAAAAAAGAATCTCCTTTCTCGAAAGAGAGGGGAGAGTTTTTGTGTTTGAGAGATGGATTGTAGCTAAAACAACTCCCAATTAGGTCTTGAAAATTTCTTAGTCTGTTTCATATAAAAATGAGTAAAATGAATTTCCATCGCCAAGGTCATTAGAGTTGCGATAGCAATGACGATGGTAGGATTGGCTGAGAAAAGCAGAGGAAGAATAGGCCTTTAAAAAGTGGACAGGAAAGACCATTTCAGAGTATCGAGAAGAGATTTAGAAACAGCTCTAAAAGCAATAGCTATCCATTATAAACATCAGATACGAATCTGGTGTTTTATTTTTTTAAAGAATTTAACCCTTTCTCTTGACAAGTGAGTGATTACTCACTATAATAGCTTCGGTGATTTAAAAAGTGAGTAATCACTCACCAAGGAGGAAGTAAATGAAAACATTACTACATTTACAAGATTTAGTAAAATCTTTTGACCATCAAATAGTTCTGAATCATGTCAGCTTTGAATTGCAGCCAGGAGAAATTATAGGCTTAATTGGTCCGTCTGGTGCTGGTAAATCAACTATGATTAAGACTACGTTAGGAATGGAAAAGGCTGATGGAGGCGTAGCTTTAGTGTTAAATCACACTATGCCCAATCGCTATATTTTAGGAGATATTGGCTATATGGCCCAATCAGATGCTTTATACGAGACCTTGTCAGGCCAAGAAAATCTGGAATTTTTTGGTCAGCTAAAGGGGCTTTCTAAAAAAGATCTGAAGGCGGAAATTGCTTATATAGCTCAAGTAGTAGATCTGACAGACTACTTAAACAAGGCGGTATCTGGTTATTCTGGAGGAATGAAACGGCGTTTGTCGCTTGCTATCGCGCTGTTAGGAAATCCTCAACTCTTGATTTTGGACGAACCGACAGTTGGAATCGACCCTTCTCTTCGAAAGAAAATCTGGAAAGAATTATTCGCGCTTAGAGACAATGGGGTAGGGATATTAGTTACTACCCATGTTATGGATGAAGCAGAGTTGACAGATAAGGTCGGCTTATTATTAGGCGGAAAAATCATTGCTTTTGATACACCGCAACACTTAAAAGAAAGTTATCAAGTTTCAAGTATTGAAGAAGTATTTTTAAAAGCAGAAGGTGAGTAAAATGAGAACAATAGCGATTGCAAAAAAAGTCATCAAAGAATTACTTCGTGACAAACGAACTCTAGCCCTGATGTTTATAGCACCTGTTTTTATCATGTGGTTGATGAACCTCATGTTTTCAGCTAGTACAACCGTGAATGTCAAGTTAGCAACACAGGATCTACCAACTGGTTTGGTAACGAAAATGGATGAGCTCGATCATGTGGACGTCGAGACTTATCAAGACTTAGATCAAGCCAAAGAAGCGCTAGCAAATGAAAAAGTCGATGCTGTGATTTCTTATAAAAACGGTGAGTACCAGGTCGACTACGCAAACACAGACGCCTCCAAAACATCTATGATACGACAAGTGTTACGGACAAGTATCGCCAGTGAAGGCACCGATCAGTTAGTATCTCGTGTTAAACAAGCTCTTCCACAATTGGACTCGGACGCAAAAACACCAGAAATCAAGGAGTCTTACCAGTATGGAGATGAAAACACAAGCTTCTTTACCAATATGATTCCGGTTTTGATAGGTTTTGTAGTTTTCTTTTTTGTCTTTTTGATTTCAGGTATGGCGCTTTTGAAAGAACGCACCAGTGGAACACTAGAACGTTTGTTAGCAACACCAGTGAAACGATCTGAAATCGTCTATGGCTATATGTTGTCTTACGGTATTATTGCGATTTTTCAAACGGCAGTTGTCGTTTTAGCAGCAATTTGGCTACTAGATGTAGAAGTTTTAGGAAGTATTTTAAATGTTATAATAGTTAATGTGGTACTGGCTCTTGTAGCACTAGCTTTTGGAATTCTCTTGTCTACTCTAGCAAAATCAGAATTCCAAATGATGCAATTTATTCCTCTCGTGATTATGCCCCAACTTTTTTTCTCAGGAATTATTCCATTGTCATCCATGGGAGAATGGGCTCTAACTGTGGGGAAATTTTTGCCATTAACCTATTCTGGTGATGCAATAAGCCAGATTATTCTTTACGGGCACAATCTTGGTGATATTTTGTCAAATCTTGGTGTTTTAATGATTTTCTTGATCATTTTAACAATTCTCAATATTGTTGGATTGCGTCGTTATCGTAAAGTTTAGAAATCAACATAAATAATGCTAAAAAGGTGTGAAGATTAGATGGATAAGACTGTTTTTGAATCGTTTGAAGATTACTTAGAAGAAGCGAATTACCCTCAAGGAAAGAAAAAAATCATGCAGGCAGCAGTGGATCTCATATCAACTAGGAGTTACCATGGGACCTCAACTCTTCACATAGCTGAGCGTGCTGGACTAAGCCAGGCAACTTTGTTTAAGTATTTTAAGACGAAGGATGATCTACTGACGGCTATTTTACATCCTGTAGTCCCAAGCATTTTCGGTAGTTTTTTTGAGGAACTCTTAGCTTTTGAAACGACAGAAGAGAGGGTTCGTTATCTCGTCCATGATCGTATGAGCTATCTCAAAAAAAATCGTGCTTTGATGAAAATCATTCTGCAGGAGAGTTTTTCAAATAAAAAACTAAAAAATGAACAGATTTTTATCTGGAATGCTATTCAAGATAAACTTCGAGTACTTCATAAGGAATTGCTGGCAGATCCACGTGTAAATCCAGAGTTAACGAGTCCTCAAATGGTTCGTATTTGTGTTGGTCCATTGTTGGCTTACTTCGCTCAGCTTTATATCGTTAGCGATAATGGAGAAATAAAAGAGGAAGACTTAGACTTATTAGAAAAACAGATTTTAGGTGGTTTGTGGAAATAGAGTAGGCCTAGACAAAATGGAGGCTAGATTCTATTGGTTTGGCTTCTTGTACAAGATAATATAAAAGGGTATACATTACCTGATGCAGATTCGTGCTTTTTTATTGTTGAATTTGGTATTTTGGTGATAGTCCTCAATCACTTTACTAAAACAGAAACCGACTTCTCCAGCGGTGCAACGATTTCTCAAGTGTATGGAAGAGGAGATTTCTGGACTGATAAAGACAACTCCTTGACACTCCGTCATCTTTTGATACAATAGTACAAAATTAGAGGAGGTGGGCTATGATTCAGAAACATGTGATTCCCATTTTAGAGTTTGACGATAACCCCCAGGCGGTCCTTATGCCAACACATGAGGGATTGGACTTAAAGTTGCCAAAGAAGTGCATCTATGCATTTTTGGAGGAAGAGATTGACCGCTACGCTCAGGAAGTAGGGGCGGATTGTGTTGGTGAGTTCGTTTCGGCCACCAAAACTTATCCAGTCTACGTCCTCAACTACAAGGGCGAGGAGATTTGTCTGGCCCAGGCGCCCGTAGGCTCTGCCCCAGCGGCCCAGTTTATGGATTGGTTGATTGGCTATGGTGTGGAGCAAATCATTTCCACTGGAACCTGTGGTGTCCTAGCCGATATAGAGGAAAATGCCTTTCTCATCCCTGTTCGCGCTTTGCGAGATGAGGGGACGAGCTACCACTATGTAGCGCCTTCTCGTTATATGGAGATGCAGATTGAGGCTGTCTCTGCCATTGAGCAAGTTTTGGAGCAAAGAGGCATCCCTTACGAGGAAGTCATGACCTGGACGACAGATGGTTTTTACCGAGAGACGGCTGAAAAGGTTGCCTATCGCAAGGAAGAAGGCTGTGCTGTTGTGGAGATGGAGTGCTCTGCTCTTGCGGCAGTAGCTCAGCTACGTGGAGTTGTCTGGGGAGAATTACTCTTTACCGCAGATTCCTTGGCGGATCTAGACAACTATGACAGTCGTGACTGGGGCTCAGAAGCTTTTGATAAGGCACTCGAACTCTGTCTTGCCATTGTGCACCACATGTGAGTATTCTGACTGTTTTTATGGTAAAATGTAGCTATGTTATTCAAATCTTTTTTGGAAAAAATCAAGACGATACTGGGACGGTTATCGCCAGCCCGTCGCATCTTTTTAAGTTTTGCCCTAGTGATCTTCTTAGGTTCGCTTCTTTTAAGTCTCCCCTTTGTGCAAGCAGAAACGTCACAAGCGACCTACTTTGACCATCTCTTTACGACCGTGTCCATGGTCTGTGTGACAGGGCTCTTTACCCAGCCGGTAGCCTCTACATACAATATCTGGGGCCAGTTGATTTGTATGATTTTGATCCAGATCGGTGGTTTGGGGCTCATGACCTTTATCGGAATCTTTTATATCCAAGGCAAGCAAAAGCTCAGTCTTCGTGGCCGTGAGACTATTCAAGAAAGTTTTGCTTATGGAGAAACCCAGTCTCTAAAGGATTTCATTCGTTCAATCTTTCTGACGACTTTTCTAGTGGAAGGGATCGGTGCCTTTCTCTTGAGTTTCCGCTTTATTCCTGAATTTGGCTGGGGGCGAGGGATTCTAACCTCTATCTTTTTGGCTGTTTCAGCTTTCTGCAATGCTGGATTTGATAATTTTGGAAGTACGAGTTTGCTAGCCTTTCAAACGGATACCTTGATCAATCTAGTGATTGCAGGATTGATTATCACGGGGGGGCTAGGATTTA
This sequence comes from Streptococcus oralis subsp. oralis, assembly GCF_002096455.1. Classification (GTDB taxonomy): domain Bacteria; phylum Bacillota; class Bacilli; order Lactobacillales; family Streptococcaceae; genus Streptococcus; species Streptococcus oralis_CY. The sequence goes on from NZ_NCUL01000005.1 coordinate 64,037, forward strand.
TGGTCTGGTTTGACCTAGCGACCCAGTTTGGGAAAAAGAAAAAACGCCGTCTGCGTTTCCATACCAAGTTGGTTCTCTTTTTAACGGCGGGAATTTTACTCTTTGGAACCGTATCGACTTTGTTCATCGAGTGGAATAATCCTGGGACGATCGGAAATCTCAGCGCTCCAGAGAAATTGCTGGTTAGTTTCTTCCAGACCGTCAGCATGAGAACGGCAGGCTTTGCTTCCATTGACTACACCCAGGCTAGACCAGTTACCTTACTGATCTACATTTTGCAGATGTTTCTGGGCGGGGCACCAGGAGGGACAGCAGGGGGGCTCAAGATTACGACCTTCTTTGTCTTGTTGGTCTTTGCTCGTAGCGAACTATTGGGCTTGCCTCATGCCAATGTGGCTCGGAGGACCATTGAACCCCGAACCGTGCAAAAATCTTTCAGTGTCTTTATTATCTTCTTGCTAACTTTCTTGCTGGGCTTGATTCTACTAGGGATAACAGCAGAGGGAAATCCGCGCTTCATCTACCTCATGTTTGAGACCATTTCAGCCCTTGCGACAGTTGGAGTGACGGCAAATTTAACACCGGAGCTAGGCAAGATAGCCCTCAGCATCGTTATGCTGCTGATGTTTATCGGCCGTATTGGTCCCTTGACACTACTGGTCAGTGTAGCGGAATACCAGCCAGACAAGAAAGACACGATTCACTATATGAAAGCAGATATCACTATCGGATAAGAAAGGAAGAACGATGTCAGATCGGACAATTGGAATTTTAGGTTTGGGAATTTTTGGGAGCAGTGTTTTGGCTGCCCTAGCCAAGCATGACATGAATATTATTGCTATTGATGACCACGAGGAACGCATTAATCAATTTGAACCTGTGCTGGCGCGTGGGGTAGTTGGAGATATCACGGATGAAGAACTCCTTCTATCAGCGGGGATTGACACCTGTGATACCGTAGTCGTCGCAACAGGTGAAAATCTGGAGTCCAGTGTTCTTGCGGTCATGCACTGCAAGAGTTTAGGAGTGCCGACCGTTATTGCCAAGGTCAAAAGCCATACGGCTAAAAAGGTGTTGGAAAAAATTGGTGCAGACGCAGTCATCTCACCAGAGTTTGAAATGGGGCGCTCATTAGCACAGACCATCCTCTTTCATAACAGCGTAGACGTCTTTCAGCTGGACAAGAATGTATCGATTGTCGAGATGAAAATCCCCCAATCATGGGTAGGTAAAAGCCTCAGTCAGTTGGATTTACGTGGGCGATACAACCTCAATGTACTTGGTTTTCGTTCCTACGAAAATGCTCCTCTGGATGTCCAATTCGGACCTAATGACCTCTTGCAGGCAGATGCCTACATCATGGCCGTCATTAATAACCAACATCTGGACACCCTAGCTGAACTGAGTGAGTAGGAGAGGAAGGGTACTCTCTTTCCAAATAATTAACGAGTCAATATAAGTATTTTATAAGAGGGATTTAAGAAAAATTTTAACTTTTTCTTAATCCTTTTTAATTTTAGGAGATTATACTAGAGTCATAAAAAAAGAAAACTCTAAGGAGAATCCTATGAAATTCAATCCAAATCAGAGATATACTCGTTGGTCTATTCGCCGTCTCAGTGTCGGTGTTGCTTCAGTTGTTGTGGCTAGTGGCTTCTTTGTCCTAGTTGGTCAACCAAGTTCTGCGCGTGCTGATGTCGTCAATCCGACTCCTGCCCAAGTCGTGCCAGACGCTGCTTCGGTGAGTGAAAAGAGCGACTTACCAGCAGAGGTTCTCAAAAAAGCAGTCGATGTAGCTCTTCCTTCAGAACAGTCTGTTCCAACACCTAAAGCAAGTGTGGATACGACAAGCTCTTCAGAAAAAGTGGACGAAACTGCTAAAGAGCTGGCAGTAGCGCCAAAAGAAGAAGTGCAAGCACAACCTGACTCTAAGAAACAAACAGAAGATGCAGTTAAACCTGCGGAAAGTCCTGCGTCTACAGTTTCTGGACAAGACCGTGAAGCTAGTGAAGCTCAACCAGCGACCACCCCAGCTGAAGTGCAAAAAGGTGTGGCTGACAACACCAAAGACACAGTAGATGTCCCAGCTACTTACTTGGACAAGGCTAACTTCCCTGGTCCCTTCACAGCTGGTGTCAATCAAGTCATTCCATACGAATTCTTCGCTGGTGATGGCATGTTAACTCGTCTTATCTTGAAAGCATCTGATAAGGCTCCATGGTCAGACAACGGAACAGCTAAAAATCCCGCCCTTCCACCAGTAGAGAAATTGGGCAAAGGCCTTTACTTCTACGAAGTAGACTTGGCTGGAACCCAAGGCAAATCTGACAAAGAGTTGCTTGATCTTTTAAAACAAAATGGAACTCAAAGCTATAAAGCTACTATCAAGGTGTACGGTGCGAAAGACGGCAAGCCTGACTTAACTAACCTCGTAGCGACTAAAGATTTGACTGTTAATTTGAATGGTTCGACCACTCCAGCAGAAGTTCAAAAAGGTGTGGCTGACAACACCAAAGACACAGTAGATGTCCCAGCCACTTACTTGGAAAAGGCTAACTTCCCAGGACCATTCACAGCTGGTGTCAACCAAGTCATTCCATATGAATTCTTCGCTGGAGATGGCATGTTGACTCGTCTGATCTTGAAAGCTTCAGACAAAGCTCCATGGTCAGACAATGGAACGGCTAAAAATCCAGCTCTCCCACCAGTAGAAAAATTGGGCAAAGGCCTTTACTTCTATGAAGTAGACTTGGCAGGCACCCAAGGAAAATCAGATAAAGAGCTGCTTGACCTCTTGAAACAAAATGGTACTCAAAGCTATAAAGCTACTATCAAGGTGTACGGTGCGAAAGACGGCAAGCCTGACTTAACTAACCTCATAGCGACTAAAGATTTGACTGTTAATTTGAATGGCTTGACCACACCAAATCAGGTCAAAGAGTCTGTTGTTAACAATGTCAAAGACATGATTGATGTTCCAGCTAGCTACCTTGATAAGGCTAAGGTTCCTGGACCTTTCTTGGCCGGTGTCAACCAAGTTATTCCATACGAAGCTTTTGGTGGAGATGGTATGTTGACTCGCCTCTTGTTAAAAGCCTCAGACAAAGCTCCATGGTCTGACAATGGAACAGCGAAGAACCCAGCGCTATTGCCACTTGAAGGCTTGGCTAAAGGTCAATATTTCTACGAAGTGGATTTGAATGGCAATACGGTTGGCAAAGATGGTCAGGCCTTGCTGGATCAACTTCGAGCTAACGGAACACATACATACCTAGCTACTGTTAAAGTCTATGGCTCTAAAGATGGCAAACCTGATTTGACCAATCTGATTGCTACTCGTCAAGTAACGATTCAGCTTCGTGGAAAAGAAATGGCGACAATACCATCTCAACAAGGTCAGATGAATACGAAGCCTTCTGAAACAGGCTCTACAGGTACGACTGAGGGTATGATGGGTACAAATCACCATATGTCAGATATGAAAGTAGATCAACCAGCTTCTAGCCCAATGGCTAATATGATGAAAAAAGATGATAAAGCGATGTTACCAAATACTGGGGAAGCTAAAACGGCTACAGCTGGCCTTGGTATCTTTGGTCTAGCCTTGGCAGGTCTTGTTGGACTTTTGGGTTTGACAACCAAACGAGAAGATTAAGATTCAAATCACTTAAACATTAGAGAAAATAGTGTTATACTAAAGCAAGTATAACACTGTTTTTATCGAAGGAGTGTCAGATGAAAAAGACAATTTTGCTGGTTGATGATGAGATAGATATTTTAGATATTCAAAACCGCTATCTTTTACAAGCAGGTTACGATGTTTTGGTCGCCCATGATGGTAAGGAGGGATTAGAACTTTTCAGAAAAAAATCTATTGACCTTATTATCACAGATATCATGATGCCCAATATGGATGGCTATGATTTTATCAGTGAAGTTCAGTATATCGCTCCGGATCAACCCTTCCTCTTTACAACTGCTAAGACAAGCGAACAGGATAAGATTTATGGATTAAGTTTGGGGGCAGATGATTTTATAGTCAAACCCTTTAGCCCACGCGAATTGGTTTTAAGAGTGAATAATATCTTGCGTCGCCTTAGCCGTGGAGGAGAGACAGAACAGATCGAGTTTGGTGACTTGGTAATCAACCATGTGACTCATGAGGTTCGCATTGGGGAGCAACCTTTGGAATTGACAGTAAAATCCTTTGAACTTCTATGGATATTAGCCAGCAATCCTGAGAGAGTCTTTTCAAAGACGGAACTTTACGAGAAGGTATGGCAAGAGGACTATGTGGATGATACCAATACACTCAATGTTCATATCCATGCTTTGAGGCAAGAGTTGACCAAGTATACAAATTCAAATGCTCCTGCTATCAAAACTGTCTGGGGTTTGGGCTATAAGATGGAAAGACCAAGAGGTAGAAAATGAAATTAAAAAACTATATTTTAGTGGGGTATCTAGTGTCGACCCTACTAACGATTCTGGTCGTTTTCTGGGCAGTCCAACGAATGTTGATTGAGAAAAGTGAAGTTTACTTTCTAGTTGGAATGACCTTGATTGCTAGTTTCATTGGCGCTGCAGTGAGCATCTTTCTTTTGTCGCCTGTGTTCTCTTCTCTGAAACATTTGAAAAAACAAGCTCAGGATATAGCAAGCAAGGATTTTAGCACAGAAATTGAAACCAAGGGACCATTAGAATTTCAAGAGCTGGGCCAGGCTTTTAATGACATGTCCCACAATTTGCAAGCCACCTTTCAATCACTTGATGATAGCGAGCAAGAAAAGAGAATGATGATTGCGCAGCTCTCTCACGATATTAAAACTCCCATTACCTCCATTCAGGTTACTGTGGAGGGAATTCTAGATGGAGTGATTAAGGAAGAGGAGCGGCTCCACTACTTAACCACGATTGGTCGGCAAACCGAGCGTCTAAACAAGCTAGTGGAGGAATTGGATGTTTTGACTCTGAACACACAACCTCAAGATACTGCTGATGAAGAAGTCGAAGAGGTCTTTTTAGATCAGCTGTTGATTGAGTCAATGAGTGAATTTCAGCTCCAGATTGAACAAGAGGAGCGAGATGTTTACATTCAAGTGTCACCTGAGTCGGCGAAAATCAAGAGCCATTCTGACAAACTTTCTCGCATTCTGGTCAATTTGTTAAACAATGCCTTTAAATATTCAGAACCAGGAACCAGAATCGAGGTTCTTGCCCAATTAACAGAACAAGAGCTGACAATCAGTGTGAAAGACGAGGGTCAGGGGATCCTTCCTGAAGATTTGGAAAAGATCTTTAAACGACTTTATCGTGTGGAAACTTCGCGCAATATGAAGACGGGCGGGCATGGCTTAGGTCTTGCGATTGCACGCGAACTAGCCCATCAGCTTGGTGGCGAAATCACAGCAGAAAGTCAATATGGCTTAGGAAGCAAGTTTACATTCAGCCTTAATTTGAAATAAAGGCGTAAAATCCCTTTACAAATCTAGCTTTTCATGGTACAATAGCCTTTGTGTGAAATAGCAGCAGGAAAGCATGAAGCTCGTCAACAGGTGTCTTATGACAAGTAACCTTGGCTGTTTAGGCGAAGGGCATCTGCACGAATCAGGGCTTTCTAAGTGACTATTTCCACCGAAATATTATTTATATCAGGAGGACATACACATGTCACGTTATACAGGACCATCTTGGAAACAAGCTCGTCGCCTTGGCCTTTCACTTACAGGTACAGGTAAAGAATTGGCACGTCGTAACTACGTACCAGGACAACACGGACCAAACAACCGTTCTAAATTGTCAGAATACGGTTTGCAATTGGCTGAAAAACAAAAACTTCGTTTCACTTACGGTGTAGGTGAAAAACAATTCCGTAACTTGTTCGTACAAGCTACAAAAATCAAAGGCGGAATCCTAGGTTTCAACTTCATGCTTCTTTTGGAACGCCGTTTGGATAACGTTGTTTACCGTCTTGGCCTTGCGACTACTCGTCGTCAAGCTCGTCAATTCGTAAACCACGGTCACATCCTTGTTGACGGAAAACGCGTTGATATCCCATCATACCGCGTAACTCCAGGTCAAGTGATCTCAGTTCGTGAAAAATCATTGAAAGTTCCAGCAATCCTTGAAGCAGTAGAAGCTACTCTTGGACGTCCAGCATTCGTATCATTCGATGCTGAAAAATTGGAAGGTTCATTGACTCGCTTGCCAGAACGCGACGAAATCAACCCAGAAATCAACGAAGCACTTGTCGTTGAATTCTACAACAAGATGCTTTAATTTTAAGAAATATCTTACAGAAAGCCTACAACAGTGGGCTTTTTGCTTTGTCTTAAAAGGTTGATTTCTGGGTTTGCTTAGATATTTGCTAGATTGATTTCATTGCTGCTTCAAAGAATGAGACGGCTTTTTTTGCGTTCTCTTTTGAGAGGTAAAAAGAAGCGTGACCCTCCCACAGCTATAGAGCTTTTAGGCGGGAAAACCACACTTCTTTCTTGAATTAATTTTACATCATTTTGACTTAAAAAACAAATAGAGGCGTCCCACCTCCTACCGCAGAAAGATCTGTTTCAAGGGGAGATGGAAAACCTCTATTCGTTAATTTAATTATAGCCTAAAAAACTTTTAAATACAAGGCTATTGAGATAGTAAGGGGGAAAAAAGAAGTAACCATCATTCCGACCACATAGTAGACAGGGGGGAACAAGATTACTTCCTTTATTTACTTAAGTATACAACATTTTTACAAGAAAGCAAAGTAGCAGGTTAGTCTAATGGGGTGCTTGTTGTACTTTAGCAAGTAAGGTGTGCTATAATGCTTTTAACAGGAACTAAAAGCCATTAGTAAATAACTAATATTGGGTCATATTGTTCCGATGTTAGAGAGAAGGAACTTAATGAAATTATGGGAATATGTTGATAAAAATGTTCGCCTTATTTTAGAAGATGGGACCTCCATCAAGGGTAGGGTGGTTGATTGGTTTGACGGTTATGATTTAGATGGTCCTGACGAAATAGTTATAGGTGATCGCTCATATCCTGAAGATATTATCAAGAAAATCAAAATTATTAGTGCTTAGTTCAACCTAGGCGATTTTATCGACTAACTATAAAAAGTATAAGAACTATCGAAAAAATAGCAGAGAGGAAAATAAATGAGTAAACAGCTTTGGAAGTATCTTCGATCAAGGGTTCAGATAGTCACTAATTGCGATAAGATAATCAAGGGACGTGTCATAGACTTTGTTGACGAAATGGACAATGATGAGCAAGATGAAATCACTATTCTCATTGCTAATCCTAGTCCAGATGAAGCTACTGAAATTTCTCTCTTTGAGAGTGAGATTGTCTCGATTAAAACAATCTCATAGGACTTAGAACAATCTAGGTGCTTTTACCTGCCTTATTTGAAAGAAAACACTATGGAAAAGGATTTAGTTTATATGGCAATATTAGATGATTTACAAGAGTTATATGACAATGGTTGGGATGCCTCTTTTGATTATAATGGTCAAGTATGTGGGATTTTTCCTAATTCTGTTCATGATATTGTAGTGGTGATTGGAGATAAGGAATACCAGGTATCATCATTCATTGATCTGATTTCTCTAAAAATTGACGATAACACTTTAGTAGAAATTATGGATGGAATTGAAGTGCAGTATTATTAAAATAAAAATCATCTTTGATGAATGAACTGCACCCCAAAAATTAGATTTTGTCTGTTAAATTTTTGGAACGTAGCTCAATATGCTACAACGTTCTTATTAGGAGGGGATGGGTAATGGGTTATAGTCAACAAGTATTAGACATGCTCCAGCAAACAGTCAGTGGTCAGATTGATAATTTTTGGGATTTTTCCTTTACGTTTAACGCTCTTTTTGGAGAAGATGCGGAATTTTCCGAGGCTTGGGATAATGAAAACTCTGAAATGTTTGACGCTCTCAATGACTTTGAGTTGATGATATTTTTAGAGGAACATGATCCAAGCGACAAACAAGGTTTTATCGATTTCTTAACACCTTACTACGAAAAAGCAAAGCAATTAGCCAATATTGAAAGGAATATTTAAATGACACTCTGGAAATTTAACCGTACAGATGTAATTATCACGTTAAAAAATGGCGCGGTAGTTAGAGGATTTGTAGAAGACTATTGTGACGCCTCTGACAATGACGAGGAGATTGACTCCTTGCTGGTAGATGTTGATGGAACTCTTTATGAATATTTTGAAGATGAAATCGTCAGCATCATAGAAAGCTAGTAGTGGGAATAGAATCTAAGGAAAAAATCTTGTTTGTTGAGATTGTTTTAGTTGGGATGGTCCTATATGAAAAAGGATGAAATTAAAAAATATTTAGACAAAGATCTTGAATTTAATTATAATAGCCGAGGTGCTTGCTTTTTATCGAGTATATGTGTAGTTGGTTATGATTATGAAGGTCAGCAGTTTGATACAATTGATGAAGCTATGGAAGCTAAAGTATTTGACGGGAAAAGCTTAGTAGATATATGGGATGAAGTTTTTCCACAAGTTTTTTAAAATGAAAAGCACCTTTGATGAACTGCACCCCAAAAGTTAGATTTTTTCTGTCTAACTTTTGGGGTGCAGTTCAAATGTATGAGATATTTTTAGTTTTGATTTAATTTCGATATTTTTCCGGAAAATACTTTTTTTTCGGAAAGTCAAGATTTTGTTATTATTTATGATATACTGGTACCGTAATTATATCCTTACAGAGGTTAAGTAAGGGTTTCAGTACACGTCAATAGATGTCAAAATATTGATTTTAAGCGATTTTTGATTTTTGGAAACTCATTATATCGCACTACAAATCAATAAAAACTCTACCTTTTACTCTACCTTTTTTAGATAAATATATCATCTGGATATTGAAGTTAAGCCCTGCTATCATTTCGATGGCAGGGCTTTTTAATGTTTGGGACACTACCTTCTTATCTATATTTTGATGGAGCTGAAGTTGACATCTACAAAGTTTAATGTTAAAATACATTCAAAAATATATTTGAATGAGGTGCTTTATGGTTCAAAATGTTGTTACTTCAATAATCCTGTATTCTGGGACAGCCGTAGACTTACTTATTATCCTAATGTTATTTTTTGCCAAAAGAAAAAGCAGAAAAGACATCATTAACATCTATTTAGGACAATTTCTAGGCTCTGTTAGTCTAATATTGCTAAGTTTACTTTTTGCATTTGTCTTAAATTATATTCCTAGTAAAGAGATTTTAGGTTTGCTCGGTTTGATTCCAATTTTCCTAGGACTCAAAGTTTTGCTTTTAGGAGATTCTGATGGAGAAGCTATTGCAAAAGATGGTTTGCGCAAAGATAATAAAAACCTGATTTTTCTAGTCGCTATGATTACTTTTGCAAGTTGTGGTGCTGACAATATTGGTGTTTTTGTCCCATATTTTATTACCTTAAATTTAGCGAATTTGATAGTGGCTTTACTTACCTTTCTAGTCATGATTTATCTCTTGGTTTTTTCTGCCCAAAAATTGGCACAAGTCCCTTCTGTTGGAGAAACTTTGGAAAAATATAGCAGATGGTTTATTGCCGTTGTTTATTTAGGACTGGGGATGTATATCCTGATTGAAAACAACAGCTTTAACATGCTAAGGACTGTGTTCGGCTAGGAGAAAAAATTATGAAAAAAGATAGTATCTGCCAAGTGAATATTATAAATCAGCAAAATGTTACAACCGCAACGAACTACCTTGAAAAGGAAAAAGTCCAAAAATCACTTCGTATTTTATCAAAGTTTACCGATAATAAACAGATAAATATCATCTTTTATCTCCTTGCTGTTGAAGAACTCTGTGTCTGTGATATAGCCTGTTTACTAAATCTCAGTATGGCATCTGCCTCCCACCATCTTCGTAAACTAGCCAATCAAAACATCTTGGATACTAGAAGAGAGGGGAAAATTATATATTATTTTATAAAAGATGAGGAAATCAAAGACTTTTTTAATCAACTAGGATAACAACTATTTTTACTACTTTATCATGATTATATATAGGACTTATCTATGAAATTTTTTGATAAAAATTACTCACATGAAAGACTACTCGTAGCAAATCTTTAAGAAAAAAGTATAATTTAAAGCAAAGCGACCTAGGTAATGCAGGTCAAGTTAGCCAAGTTTAAAAGGGAGAAATCTGAAAGAAAATGTATCTTTGATAGTAGTCATTTATTGTGAAATATGATATATTTATTGATTAGATGGATGAATATTTCTAAAGTTAAATAAAATATGACAGATACATGCTTTTTAGTGTATCTTGTTTGTACTCAAAATATGAAGTGACTATCCAATATTTAAGATTAATAAATATTATACGATGAGATAGAATACTACAAAATGAAAGGCAACGTAATCTGATGAAGAAAGATAGATTAATTGCATTGACAGATGCTGTTCTAGCAATTATTATGACCATTTTGATTTTAGAGTTAGAAAAACCAACGACACCAAGTCTTCAAGCTTTTTGGGATTTACGGCAAAATTTCTTTGCTTATTTTCTTTCCTTTTTCTGGTTGGGATCGTTATGGATGGCACTAAATACATTATGGGAAAAGGTTGAGAAAATTTCCTCAGAAATTATTTGGTGGAATTTGTTTCTACTCTTGGAGCGGCAGGAGTTCTCTTTGGAGAATTTCATGCCATCCAAGATACCAGTCTGAATGATGTGGTGGACCGGATCTATATAAATGTCAAGGATTTACCGTTTCAGTCCTTGGGAGCTTTAGCTAATATCCTGTCTGATATTAAGAAGGGACTGATTCAAGACAGTCATATCTGGTCTTTCTTCCAGTCATTTTTCAAACAATATCAGTTGATAATCAGCTTAAATCAGATCTATCAGTTTGTCTATCTTTCTCTGATGGAGATCATGTCCTATCTTCACTTTGATTATTGGAAAAAAACGGCTCGGTCAGGAGCTAGTATGAATAAGGAGAACAAATGAAACGTTTAAAAATGTTATGGCATATTATGCAGGTTACGGGTTTTACTCGGTTTGCTCTGAGTTTTGTGACCTTTGTTTTTGGGTCAGGAGGCGTGCTTTTCCTAGTTGAACCTGCTATCACAAATTACGGAGACGGTCTTTGGTATGCTTTTGTGACTTCGACGACTGTCGGCTACGGGGATCTCCTAGCTGTGACCTTGATTGGAAGGATTACCAGTGTCTTCTTGACGATTTATGGGCTCATATTTTTTGGCTGTTTATCAGCTGTTATTTTTAATTATTATACCAATTTAAATAAGGAAAGAGGAGAGGACAAATGACTGCCAATTATTCAACACGGGAATACCGTGAGAAATTATACGATGACCTTCATGTTCGATTGAGAGATACAGCGATTTTGATGTGTGCAATTTTTATTGCCTCTATCGGACTAAATATGAATTCAACAGCTGTCATTATAGGAGCCATGTTGATTTCACCTCTCATGACACCGATTGTTGGACTGGGATTCGGTTTAGCTATTTTTGATACGCGTTTAATCAAGCAATCTCTAGAGGTTTTATTGACTCAAGTGTTGGTCAGTTTGCTTGTCTCGACTCTGTATTTCTGGATTTCTCCCTTGTCTTATGCAAGTAGCGAGTTGATTGCACGAACCTCTCCAACCATTTGGGATGTCCTCATTGCTATTGCTGGTGGGATTGCTGGTGTGATCGGTTCAAGGAAAAAAGAAGCAAACAATATCGTGCCAGGAGTAGCCATTGCTACAGCTCTGATGCCGCCTATCTGTACTGCTGGCTATGGTTTAGCTAATGGGAATGTACGATTTTTATTGGGGGCTCTCTATCTTTTCTTGATCAACTGTGTCTTTATCATGCTAGCCAACATTGTTGGAACAAGAATTTTGATGAGAAAATCTCCTTTAACTTCATTTAAAGAGCTGAGCATTAAAATGAGAATTGGCTTGATATCTTTGATTGTATTGTTGATTCTTCCAGCTAGCTATTCGGCAGTTACTCTGACAATAGAACAAGCGCGCAAAGAAGGGATCAAACAGTTTGTAGGAAAAGAGTTCGCCAATTATACGGTTATTAATCAAGTCTACAAGTCAAGTAACAATGAATTGGTCTTGACGGTTGTTGGAGATCCGATTTCAGAAGAAGAATTAGAAACACTCCACCAAAAACAAGCCTCTTACGGTATTCAATCTGTTCAATTGAAAGTGAATCAAGTTCAGAACTCGCCAACATTAGATAGTGAAGCGACCAAGGAATTTTATGAAAACATTGACAAGTATATTGATCAAAAACTCTCTGAAAAAGATTCACAAAACGATCTCGTAAAAGAAAATGAAGCAGACAAGGATTGAGGACAATGAACTGAATCGGTTTTTACGCCGTGTTTTTCTTGTATCTTCCTCTTTCTTACTTATAGCAGGTTGTTTTTGCTTGAATAAGAAATAAATTAGAAGTTCTATCATCTAAGAAAAATGATGAACAAAAAATCATTTAACTAATGGTGTGAACGTTTAGTGTTTATCAGCTCCATTCTCTGTAATTTTGGGGGTAAAATCCACACCATTCGGATAAAATTAGTTGAATTTGATTGGAAAAAAGCTTTTATAAAAGCGGAGAAAAGTCTTGATATTACGCTGTTTTTAGTCCAACTGAAATTCATACTTTCCAAACCAGGTTTTACAAAAAGTGAAATCTTAACTAAAATTCATTCTCACAAGGTTTTAAAACACTTCCCCCCTATCCAAATTTGGATAGGGTTTCTCATCGTTAAAAACTCGCTTTAGTATCTCGACACTTTCCTTCAGATGGAGCAGTTCGATATTTCTTTTACTATCATCAGTGTTTTTCTCTATATTTTCACAATGGCGTTTGATGTGCCATAAGGATTTTTTAATGTTATCTTCTTTTAAATTTTTCATGCTCCTATTTTACCAGACAAATCATTAAAAATAATGTTACCGTCCTCAAATGATTAAAATATAGCCTGAAAAGTACTAAAAAATAAATAAAGAGCAGTCTTTGACCATATTTTTAGAGAGATAACAAAAAGCGCTTCAATTAAAGCGTTTTTATTGTATAAAGACTAACGAATTGTTTGGGAATTTTACTTATCGTCGTATTTCTTCAAGGCATTTTTATATGCTTCACTGTCCTTTTTGTAATAGTCTTGTTTCGTTCCTGAAATATCGACAGTGAACACGCCATCCTTGAAGATGTAACTTTCTTTTCTACTGATGATATTAGTACCAGTCAGTTCGATTGTTGAACTATCTTTATCAATTGTAAAGGCATCAGCCTCTCCTTTATTGATAGTTCCTTTATTTCCTGATATCGTAAAAGCAACTTCATTTCTATTCTCATTTATCCAGTAGTATTCACCATCTAAAAAATTACTTGATTGGTCAGAACAGGCAATTAGTAAAATTGCGGATAGAGACACTAAAACTAATGTGATAAATTTTTTCATTTGCTTACCTCCTTTTTTCTATTATATCAAAGGAATATTACAGGTGTAAGACAGATAGTACTAAGGGTGTTCTACCGTTTTAGAAATTAAAAAAAGGAATTCATAATGAAATTCCTCTTCTTCTTTAATAAATGAATCAGTTTCTTATTTCATAAAAGGTAGTGAAAAAGGTAGTGATTCGATTGATTTATGTTGCAATGTAGTGAAATCTTGAATTTCAAGAATTGCTTTAAATCAAGGTTTCTAAAGTCTATTGACGTGTACTGAAGCCCTTACTTCACCTCTGTAAACACTACGTGTTTGCGAAGTTTTGGTGAGTATTTCTTCAATTGAAGACGGTCTGGAGTGTTACGTTTGTTTTTAGAAGTAAGGTACAAGCGTTCACCAGATTCTTTGTGTTCAAGTGTGATATTTACGCGCATGGTATCTCCCTTCTATTATTCAGCTGATGCAGCTTTAGCGATTTTACGTCCTTTGTAGTATCCTTTAAGTGATACACGGTGAGAACGTGAGTAATCTCCAGTAGTTTCGTCAAAGTTTACAGATGGAGCTGTTACTTTGTAGTGGGTACGACGTTTGTTTTTCTTCGCTTTTGAAGTGCGACGTGCAGGTACTGCCATTTTGATTTCTCCTTTTAAGATATAATTCAGTTAGGTTTGATTTTCATCAACTTTAATAGTATATCAAAACTTTTTTGTAAAGTAAAGTTACTTGACAAAAAAAAGATGAAAAAATTCTCCTGTCCGATCTAGCAGACAGGAGAAGGTGTTAAATATCAATCTCAAATGGTTCGTCAATGGTTTCTGATACGTATTTTCCGTCTTTCTTCCGTTGCTTGACACACTCTGTAAGGAGATATTCGATTTGCCCATTGACTGAACGAAAGTCGTCTTCTGCCCATGATGCGAGTGCAGCGTATAACTTTGTTGAGAGTCGAAGGGGAATCTGCTTTTTTTTAGCTTCAGCCATCTTTAGTAAAGACTTCCTGCGTTGACAATTGGTTGTGCATCATGATTGCCACAGAGAACGACTAGGAGATTTGAAACCATGGCAGCTTTTCGTTCTTCGTCAAGTTCTACCAATTCTCCTTCATTGAGACGTTCTAGTGCCATTTCAACCATTCCCACAGCGCCGTCTACAATCATCTTACGGGCATCAATAATGGCAGATGCTTGTTGGCGTTGAAGCATAACAGCTGCAATTTCTGGTGCATAAGCTAGATAAGTGATACGTGCTTCAAGGATTTCCAAGCCAGCATCTTCTACGCGACTTTGGATTTCTTCACGAATACGGTTAGCTACAATTTCACTAGAGCCACGGAGACTACCTTCATCTGCTTGTCCATCCCCTGTAGTATCTACATTAGGAGACACATCGTAAGGATAGATGCGGACAATATTACGAAGGGCGCTATCACACTGCAATGAGAGATATTCTTTATAGTTATCAACGTTGAAGACTGCTTTGGCTGTATCGACAACTCTCCAAGTTACCGCAATTCCAATTTCAACAGGGTTACCTAAGCAATCGTTAATCTTTTGACGGGAATTGCTCAAAGTCATAACTTTGAGGGAAATCTGTTTCTTGCCAATTTCAAGGTTTACATCATTGCCATTTGATGATTTCATTCCTGAAAAAGGAGATTTTGTGCTAACATCACCACTTTGACCAAGTCGAGTGTGGTTTGCAGGGTTGACTGCTATGCTAAAAGGATTGACAAAGTAAAAACCAGGTTCTTTGATGGTACCTGTATAATTACCAAAGAGGGTCAAAACCAGAGCTTCCTGAGGTTTGACAACTTTTAAACCAGCATGAGCTAGAACTGAAATTAAGATTAATAAAAGACCGATAATAATTCCAAAAACGTTTTCCGAACCAGCACCCATTATAAATATAAAGATACCAAGTACGAGTGTCAATTCAATGAGAATTAATGCGAATACACCATTTGGTTTTGAATTGATGAGTTTTTCAGTCATAAGAATGACCTCCTGTTTTATGATATCTAAATGATATCACTTTAATTTATAAAGTCAAGAAATAAATGTAACATTTTTAAAGAAAATATTGCTGTATAGAATTTTCTGAAAATTCAAGAATTTTATTCTGTTCTTCATGAGGAAATTGTGCTATAATAGTAAAAACTGAAATGGGAGGGAACAAATGACTGAATTAGATAAACGTCACCGCAGTAGCATTTATGACAGTATGGTGAAATCACCAAATCGTGCTATGCTTCGTGCGACTGGTATGACAGATAAGGACTTTGAAACACCGATTGTGGGAGTGATTTCGACTTGGGCGGAAAATACACCATGTAACATTCACTTGCATGATTTTGGGAAATTGGCTAAAGAAGGTGTCAAATCTGCGGGCGCTTGGCCGGTACAGTTTGGAACTATTACCGTAGCAGACGGGATTGCGATGGGAACTCCTGGTATGCGTTTCTCTCTAACATCTCGTGACATTATAGCGGACTCCATCGAGGCGGCTATGGGTGGGCACAACGTGGATGCCTTCGTCGCTATCGGTGGCTGTGACAAGAACATGCCTGGTTCTATGATTGCCATTGCCAACATGAATATCCCGGCTATTTTCGCCTATGGAGGAACTATTGCACCGGGTAATCTTGATGGAAAAGACATCGATTTGGTTTCTGTATTTGAAGGGATCGGAAAATGGAACCACGGTGATATGACAGCTGAGGACGTCAAGCGTCTCGAATGCAATGCCTGCCCTGGCCCTGGTGGATGTGGTGGTATGTACACTGCTAATACCATGGCGACTGCTATCGAGGTTCTAGGGATGAGTTTGCCAGGATCTTCATCTCACCCGGCTGAATCAGCTGACAAGAAAGAAGATATCGAAGCAGCAGGACGTGCTGTTGTCAAGATGCTGGAGCTTGGTCTCAAACCATCAGATATCTTGACTCGTGAAGCTTTTGAAGATGCCATCACTGTAACGATGGCTCTCGGTGGTTCTACAAATGCCACTCTTCACTTGCTTGCCATTGCCCATGCGGCTAATGTTGATTTGTCACTTGAGGACTTCAATACGATCCAAGAACGTGTGCCTCACTTGGCCGACTTGAAACCATCTGGTCAGTATGTCTTCCAAGACCTTTACGAAGTCGGTGGTGTCCCTGCGGTTATGAAATATCTCTTGGCAAATGGTTTTCTTCATGGCGACCGTATCACATGTACTGGTAAGACAGTCGCTGAAAACTTGGCTGACTTTGCAGACCTTACACCAGGCCAAAAAGTCATTATGCCACTTGAAAATCCAAAACGTGCAGACGGTCCGCTTATCATCTTGAATGGGAACCTTGCCCCTGATGGCGCGGTTGCTAAAGTATCAGGTGTGAAAGTGCGTCGCCACGTTGGACCTGCTAAGGTCTTTGACTCAGAAGAAGATGCGATTCAGGCCGTTCTGACAGATGAAATCGTTGATGGCGATGTTGTCGTTGTTCGTTTTGTTGGACCTAAGGGTGGTCCTGGTATGCCTGAGATGCTGTCCCTTTCTTCAATGATCGTTGGTAAAGGTCAAGGAGACAAGGTTGCCCTCTTGACGGATGGTCGTTTCTCTGGTGGTACTTATGGTCTGGTTGTCGGACATATTGCTCCTGAAGCTCAGGATGGTGGACCAATTGCCTACCTCCGTACAGGTGATATCGTTACGGTTGACCAAGATACCAAAGAAATTTCCATGGCCGTATCCGAAGAAGAACTTGAAAAACGCAAGGCAGAAACAACCTTGCCACCACTTTATAGCCGTGGTGTCCTTGGTAAATATGCCCACATCGTATCATCCGCTTCTCGTGGAGCCGTGACAGACTTCTGGAATATGGACAAGTCAGGTAAAAAGTAAACTCATACTCTTCGAAAATCTCTTCAAACCACGTCAACGTCGCCTTGCCGTACTCAAGTACAGCCTGTGGCTAGTTTCCTAGTTTGCTCTTTGATTTTCATTGAGTATCAAAAAGCAAGCCATCTTCGGCTTGCTTCTTTTTATCTTCAAAAGTGATTTGCCTCATTAACGAGGTGGCAGTCCGAGGGCAATGCGTCCGTAGCGACTGATTCGTGTGATCTTCCAGGCAGGAGACCAGGTAACTTCAACCTTGACATCTTCGATACCCTCGATTTGTTTTAGACCTGCGACGATTTCGATAGGTAGGCTTTCGGCGCAATCACAGGCGGTGTCGGTGAAGGTCATGACAATCTTGCAGAGACCCGTTTCATCCAGATTGATTTCATAAATCAGTCCTAGATTGTAAACATCCAATTCCACATCTGTATCAAAAACCTTCTCTAGTTTTTCGATAATTTGGTCTTGCAAGTCCAAAGCGCGGTCATTGATTTTGATATCGTCTCTCATAACAGTCCCTCCACGTGATAAATATCCTCTATTTTCTCATAATTCTGACAATTTGGCAAGTTTTTGATGAATTTTCTGAAAAGACTCTCTTGCGATTTTCTCCTCTCACTGTTTTAATCCCTTTATTTATGGTAAAATAAGACTATTAAGTTTAAAGAGGATTCCCTATGAAATTACAAAAACCTAAAGGAACGCAGGATATTTTACCTGCTGA
The DNA here is from genome assembly GCF_002096455.1 of Streptococcus oralis subsp. oralis. GTDB lineage: Bacteria > Bacillota > Bacilli > Lactobacillales > Streptococcaceae > Streptococcus > Streptococcus oralis_CY. The sequence continues at coordinate 82,098 of NZ_NCUL01000005.1, forward strand.
GTCTGCCAAGTGGCAGTACGTTGAGGGCTTTGCCCGTGAAATTTTCAAGCGCTATAACTATGCAGAAGTGCGCACGCCTATTTTTGAGCATTACGAGGTCATCAGCCGCTCTGTTGGAGACACAACCGATATCGTTACCAAGGAAATGTACGATTTTTATGACAAGGGTGACCGCCATATTACCCTCCGTCCAGAAGGAACTGCGCCCGTTGTTCGTTCCTATGTGGAAAATAAACTCTTTGCCCCAGAAGTGCAAAAGCCAAGTAAGTTCTATTACATGGGCCCTATGTTCCGCTATGAGCGTCCACAGGCAGGTCGTTTACGCCAGTTCCACCAGATTGGTGTCGAGTGCTTTGGTTCTAGCAATCCAGCTACCGATGTGGAAACCATCGCTATGGCGGCTCATTTCTTGAAAGCGATTGGCATTCAAGGTGTTAAATTGCACCTCAACACTCTTGGAAATCCTGAGAGCCGTGCGGCTTATCGTCAGGCCTTGATCGACTATTTGACACCGATCAAGGAGACCTTGTCGAAGGATAGCCAACGTCGTTTGGAGGAAAATCCTCTCCGTGTCTTGGACTCTAAGGAAAAAGAAGACAAGGTGGCAGTAGAAAATGCACCGTCTATCTTGGATTTCCTTGATGAAGAAAGCCAAGCTCATTTTGATGCCGTCCGTCAGATGTTGGAAAATCTGGGTGTAGACTATATCATCGATACCAATATGGTGCGCGGTCTGGACTACTATAACCACACCATTTTCGAGTTTATCACTGAGATTGAGGGCAATGATTTGACAGTCTGTGCGGGTGGTCGTTACGATGGTTTGGTTGCTTACTTTGGTGGTCCTGAAACTGCTGGATTTGGTTTTGGACTTGGTGTAGAGCGCCTGCTTCTCATCCTTGAAAAGCAAGGTGTGACTCTCCCTATCGAAAACGCTCTAGATGTTTATATCGCAGTCTTGGGTGAAGGAGCAAATGTTAAGGCCTTGGAATTGGTACAAGCCCTTCGCCAACAAGGATTCAAAGCAGAGCGTGACTACCTCAACCGGAAGCTTAAAGCTCAGTTCAAGTCAGCCGATGTCTTTGCGGCTAAGACTCTCATCACGCTAGGGGAGAGCGAAGTCGAAAGCGGACAAGTGACGGTTAAGAACAACCAAACACGAGAAGAAGTTCAAGTGTCACTTGATGCTATCAATCAAAATTTCTCAGAAATCTTTGAAAAATTAGGCTTTTAATAGTAGAAAAACCGGTCAGGACCTTACTCCTGACCGTTTTCTTTTGCAAAATGACAAAAATCATAAACTTTTTGACAAATATACTTGTCAAAAAGAAAAAGATGTGTTACAATATAAGCAAGTTAAGAGTAAAGGAGAAAGGAATGCTTAAAAATCGTTTAAAAGAGCTTCGGGCTCGCGATGGTCTCAATCAGACCGAACTTGCCAAGCTAGCAGGAGTTTCCAGACAGACCATCAGTTTGTTAGAACGGGATGAGTACACCCCATCCATCGTTATTGCCCTGAAGATTGCTCAGATATTCCATGAGCCAGTCGAGTCAGTCTTTCGTATAGAGGAGGATGAGGAATGAATAAGTATAAAGTAATTTATTATATGAGTGTTTTTGCCTTTATTGTGAATGCTTTTGCTATGATTGGAACATTACTGGGTTGGTTCTATTTTGTTGAAAGTAAGTATTTGTTTTGGATTAATTTAGTCCTCTTGTCCATTTTCAATCGGTTGAAGAAAAAGGAGAAAAATGATGAACAAGTATAAAGTAATCTATTATGTAGTTGCCATAGCTCTATTAGTCAGCGTATTTCTACTGATTGGGATGGACCTAGGCTGGTTTAATCCATATCAAAGCGACCAATTTGTTTGGACCTACTTTGCTCTCATCCCAGTAGTTGACTGGATTGAAAAGAAATCCAAAAATCTAGCAAGTGAAAAAGGAGAATGAATATGAAAAAGTTTTTAGCAGGTTTTCAAGTCGATACTGAGCACAAAGAACTTGCAGGTGTTTGTGCAGGTTTAGGAAATTATTTTAACATTCAAGCCAATATCGTTCGTTTGGTGACAGTCTTGCTGTTTCTCTCTTCGACAGAGATTGGGATTATAACAGTAACTCTCTATGCCTATCTAGCAGGTTGGCTTGGCAATGAACCCTTGGGAGATGGAGCAAAAAAAGCTAGAAACCAAGCTATTTTCTTGTTTGCTGTTTGTTTGATTTTAGTATCACTTGGAACAGAGGGCTTGACAGCTATTTATGAATCAGGTAAAGTGTTTGGTCAGTGGTTAGTTGGATTGGTTTAGTTTAGAAAGAGTATGAATATGAAAAAGAAACGTGGATTGTTATTTTTAATGGCTGTTATCTTGGGAGGCTTCTTGGGCATGTTTGCAGAGATGTTTAAGGCCTATACCGAAAACTACGGAACCATTTTAGATGTCAAAACCGTGACTCCATGGATATCATCTATTTGTTTACTGTTAGGTTTCATTAGTATGTTTTTGACTTTCGATTTCTTAAAGAAAAGCAGAAAATTTCACTCCTTGTATCAAGAGGAAATGGATGATGATCTGAATGAAACCTATTATGTACAAATGTATCGTAATCTCGAGTTTGGAACTATTGCTTTTAATAGTGCAGGCGTAGCGATTTTTTTGGCTCTTTTCATCTCAGGTAGTGAAGTAATTGTACTAAATATCAGCTATATAACCTTATCTCTTTCTTTTTTGGCATTAGTGATGATTTTCAGTGCTCAAAAATATCTCTATAAGACCATTGCGATCGTTCGTCAGTTTGATTTGGAATTCTTCTCTACACCAAAAGATGTCTTGGACTATATAAACTCCTACGATGAAGGGGAGCGCAAGGCTAATTTGGAACAAAGTTTTCGAATTTTATTCCAATTAAACCAGTATGTCTTGCCAGCTCTCTATTTTCTAATCGTTCTCTTTTCCTTACTGACAGGAGAGATTCAGTTACTAGCCTTCTTGCTTGTAGGAGCGATCCATATTTATATCAATGTGATGCAATTACCTATGGTAAAACGTTATTTCAAATAGGAGTCTTTTATGAAATTACTTAAAAATCTTGGCTGGTTTCTTCTAGCTGTTCTATCCTTTTTCTTTGGCTATGGTCTGGTTCAGAGTACGGCGCTGTCAGCTCTTGGACTAGGGGCTTCAATCTTTGGAGTCTTACCACTTTATGTCGTCCTATCAGGGGCCTATGTTTATGGAGTTTACAGATGGTATCAGACAGAAAAGGTTAGCATCCAGACGACAGCTTTTAATCGTTATATCTGGTTGCCTACTCTGGTTTTGCTAGTGGCGATTACAGCCCAGTTCTTTTTGCCAGAAGATCCGTCAGTCAATCAACAAATCGTATCACAATTGACAGTTGCTCAGCCTGTATTTGGTTTCTTTATGGTGGTAGTCTTTGCTCCTCTGACGGAAGAACTCATCTTTAGAGGGATGCTGGCGCGCTATCTCTTTCCTAAGCAGAACAACAGCAAACAGACAGCTCTGTTTCTCCTCGTATCAAGTGTGCTTTTTGCCTTGATTCATTTTCCAGGGACTTTGCAACAGTTTTTAGTTTATGCTAGTCTGGGATTAAGTTTGGGTCTGGCTTATGTAAGCCGAAAAGGTCTTCTTTATAGTATTTCTCTCCACGCTTTGAATAATTTAATCGGCTTTTTGATGATACTCATGCTATAATAGAGTCAGGAGGTCACATGAAACGAGTAATTTTATTAGCAGTGATACAGGCGGTCGTTCTCTTCTTTATCATCGGGGCACTTGCCTATGCCTTTAAAGGCGATTTCTTTTACAACTATCTAGCAGTTGTCTTTGCGCCTATTGCAGGTGTCTTGCGTTTTGCTTCGGCTTATGCGACGGAGATTGTTCTACCTAAAAAGGCAGCTGAGATTGCTGAAAAGCGTAAAAAAGGTTAAGAATCATAAGCAGAGAATCCGATGACGTTTTCATCGGATTTTTTGTCTGTTCGTTTTGATTTCTAAAGACAATCAAACTTTTCTGCTGATTTTCATGAAGAGCCTGCGCTTTTATGGTAAAATAGTAACAGAATAAAAGAGGAGAGAAAACATGAAACGTAGTATGTATGCTGGTCGTGTTCGTGAGGAACACATCGGACAAGAAATGACCTTGAAAGGATGGGTTGGCCGTCGTCGTGACCTTGGTGGTTTAATCTTTATCGACCTTCGTGACCGTGAAGGAATCATGCAGTTGGTTATCAACCCTGAAAAAGTATCTGCAGAGGTTATGGCAACAGCTGAAAGCCTTCGTAGCGAATTTGTCATTGAGGTCACTGGACAAGTTGCTGCACGTGAGCAAGCCAATGATAAGTTGCCAACGGGTGCAGTTGAGTTGAATGTGACAGCTCTGGCAGTGCTGAATACAGCTAAAACAACACCTTTTGAGATTAAAGATGGGATTGAGGCCAATGACGATACACGTTTGCGTTACCGTTACCTTGACCTTCGTCGTCCAGAAATGCTAGAAAACCTTAAGCTTCGTGCTAAGGTGACTCACTCTATCCGTAATTACTTGGATGAGTTGGAGTTTATCGATGTGGAGACGCCATTCCTTTCTAAATCAACGCCAGAAGGGGCGCGTGACTATTTGGTGCCATCTCGTGTCAATAAAGGGCATTTCTACGCTCTTCCTCAAAGTCCACAAATCACTAAGCAACTCTTGATGAATGCTGGATTTGACCGTTACTACCAAATCGTTAAATGTTTCCGTGATGAGGACTTGCGTGGTGACCGTCAGCCTGAGTTCACCCAGGTCGACTTGGAAACATCCTTCCTTACGGAGCAGGAGATCCAAGATATTACAGAAGGATTGATTGCGCGCGTGATGAAAGAAACAAAAGGCATCGACGTGACGCTTCCATTTCCTCGTATGAAATACGATGATGCGATGGCTCTTTACGGTTCTGACAAGCCTGATACCCGTTTTGACATGTTGCTTCAGGACTTGACAGAAGTGGTTAGAGGTGTTGATTTCAAAGTCTTTTCAGAAGCACCTGCCGTTAAAGCTATTGTGGTCAAAGGAGCTGCGGATAACTACTCACGTAAAGACATTGACAAGATGACTGAAGTAGCTAAACAGTACGGTGCTAAAGGTCTTGCTTGGGTCAAGGTTGTGGATGGAGAATTAAACGGACCAGTTGCCAAGTTCTTGACTGGGATCCAAGCAGACTTGACTGCAGCACTTGGTCTTGAAGATAAGGATTTGGTTCTCTTTGTGGCGGATACGCTTGAAGTGGCCAATGCAACACTAGGCGCCCTTCGTGGCCGTATCGCCAAAGAGTTTGACTTGATTGATAACGATAAATTCAACTTCCTTTGGGTGGTTGATTGGCCAATGTTTGAATGGTCTGAAGAAGAAGGCCGCTACATGAGTGCCCACCATCCGTTTACTCTTCCACAGGAAGAAACAGCTCACGAATTAGAAGGTGATTTGGCTAAGGTTCGTGCCATTGCTTACGATATCGTCTTGAATGGTTATGAGCTTGGTGGTGGTAGTCTTCGTATCAACCAAAAAGACCTTCAAGAACGCATGTTTAAGGCTCTTGGTTTCTCAGCTGAAGAAGCCAATGACCAGTTTGGCTTCCTTCTTGAAGCCATGGACTATGGTTTCCCACCACATGGTGGCTTGGCTATTGGACTTGATCGTTTTGTGATGCTCTTAGCAGGAGAAGAAAATATCCGTGAAGTCATTGCCTTTCCTAAGAACAATAAGGCAACCGACCCAATGACTCAAGCTCCATCAACAGTCGCTCTCAAACAACTAGAGGAACTCAGCTTACAAGTAGAAGAAGATGAAACAAGCAAAACGAATTAAGCGGTGGCGCTATTATCTGCGCCGCTTTGCTTATCAGATAAAAATCTTACGAGTTTTACAAAGTATCTCTCGGGAAAAATATGATGAGAAAGTATCGGCTTCTCTGGTTTATGGCTTTCTGTCAGCGGTAGCAGTCAATTTCTTTTTTCAACCAGGACACGTTTACTCCAGTGGTGCGACAGGTCTGGCACAGATTATCTCTGCCTTGAGTAATCACTGGTTTGGTTTTTACATTCCGATATCGCTAACCTTTTATGCTATCAATTTTCCGTTGATGATTTTGGCTTGGTATCAGATTGGGCATAAGTTTACAATCTTTACCTTTATCACAGTATCCATGAGTTCCCTCTTTATCCAGTTTGTACCAGTTGTGACCTTGACAGAGGATCCCATTATCAATGCTCTTTTTGGGGGTGTTGTCATGGGCTTGGGGATTGGTTTTGCGCTCCGTAACAATATTTCTAGCGGAGGTACAGATATCGTCAGTCTGACCATTCGAAAGAAAACGGGTAAGAATGTCGGTAGTATTTCTTTCCTGGTAAATGGGACCATCATGCTGATAGCAGGTTTGACCTTTGGTTGGAAATACGCCCTTTACTCCATGATTACCATCTTTGTCTCCAGTCGTGTGACAGACGCGGTCTTTACAAAGCAAAAGCGCATGCAGGCCATGATTGTGACCAATAATCCTGACAAGGTAATCGCAAAAATCCATAAAAAATTGCACCGCGGAGCAACCATGATCCACGATGCAGAAGGAACCTATAATCACGAGAGAAAAGCAGTCTTGATTACGGTTATCACACGAGCAGAGTTTAATGATTTTAAACACATCATGAAACAGGTTGATCCGACAGCCTTTGTCTCTGTATCCGAAAATGTCCACATCCTAGGACGATTCGTAGAAACAGACAATTAATAATACTCAAAAGACCAGCCGCAAGGCTGGTCTTTATTTTTCGATAATTTTGTGTCCAATTAACTGGCGGTAACAAATCTGTTTATTGTTTTTAGCATCGTTGATGATCTGGAGAATGGTTTCAAAGGAAACGCGCCCAAGTTCTAGGCTATTGATATCGACATAAGCTACGAGGTCAAGTCGAGGATTGACAGAGTCGAAACTCAAGACAGGAACAGTTAACTGATGCTTACTGATGTAGTCACAAACCCCTTCTGCAAGGAGACTATCGGTTGTGATGATAGCGTCAATCTGCGGATCGTGATTGAACAGAAGTTCACTGAACTGATAACCTTTTTCTTCTAGAAATTCGGTCGCAAAGTAGGTTAAGTTGGTATCAATCGGAAGTTGGTGTTGTTTGAGTGCAGACTCATAGCCAGTTAGACGATCTTGCGTTACGAAGAGTCGCTTTGTACCCCCGATAAAGGCAATTCGTTTGCATCCTTTTTTGATGAAATACTCTGTCGCATCAAAGCCAGCTTGTACATTGTCATTATCAACAAGAGGGATAAAGGGTGAAGTTGATTTTCCGAGAATGAGGAAAGGGAATTGTTCATCGGCTACTAGCTTGACCAGAGGGTCTTCTTCCTCGGCGTAGAGGAAAATCAAACCGTCAACACGTTTACCATAAACCATCTGAGAAATCGCATTGAGACGTTCTTTCTCATCTTTCCCCGTTGCAATCTGAATAGCGTAGTGGTTCTCAGACGCGACTTGGGCGATACCACGAAGGACAGATGGGAAGAAAGGATTTTGGTAAAAGGCATCCGAGTCGTCAGGGAGCACCAGACCGATAACCTGAGTATAGCTGCTAACTAGGCTACGAGCATTGAGATTGGGATGGTAGTTGAGTTCCTTCATAGCCTTGCGAACTCGTTTTTTGGTTTCATCACTAATCGTTGATTTGTTTTGAATAACGCGGGTTACAGTTGAAGGTGAGACACCTGCAGCCTTGGCCACATCTTTAATCGTAACGGGCATAAAAATCTCCTATTTATGATAATCTGGATCGCGGTAATGTGTTTTATAAAAGATGGTGACCAGATAAAGAACAAAAAGAATGTTTTGTACAGTGATAAGGGTTGTCATATTTTGGCCAAAAAGTCCCAAAACAAGCGTAATCAAAGTTGGTAATCCTAAACAGTTCAAGATAAAATGGTAGCACTCTTTAAAGCTCCTAAATGAAAAGAGGCGTGATTTTTTGGTGATATAAAGGAGAAGACTAGCTCCAAGAGAGACAATGAAGAAATTCAATCCAAAGAGGAAGCTAGCACCAAGGACGAGAAAGAGACTGATATAGACACGGTTCTGTTGGTACCAGTCTTTAGAAATAGCCTGGGTTAAAGCTTCCTTACTCTGGAAACTCTCCGTTTGAATGGCGTGGTAGCGAATGCGGGTCAGTTCCTTGCTTTCCTTGCTGATGATGAGTTCTTCAGTATCAAAATGAAGTTGTAAGTCCTTTGGCAATTCCTTGTTTTGGCTTGGACCAATCAAAAGAGAAGGCTGCTGATTTTTAGTTCCAGAATAGCTCAGTTTCCCATCTACTATCTGCGCATTCTCTGACAAGTCCATGATCGCTTCATCTGTCAGGGGTGTGTAGACATTATCGATAAACGTATCCAGTGGATAAGTCTCCTGGGAACTGTTTTGAATGGCAATCGGAACCATAGACAAGCTGATGAGGAAAATGCTAGTAAAGAGAAGCTGAAACCAGTTGAGTCCGAAACGTTTTGACAGGGGCTTACGAAATCCCCAGATACTAGTAAAATACGAGAATGGATATGGAAGCATAGGCATCTTTCTAAAAGTGTTTTCTATATGAGTATTATTATATAGAGAAATGTGCTTTATTTCAAGTCTAGGAGATAAATTGCTTGTTGCAGGAATATTATTTACAGTAACAATCGCTAATACTCAATGAAAATCAAAGAGCAAACTAGGAAGCTAGCCGCAGGTTGCTCAAAGCACAGCTTTGAGGTTGGAGATAAAGCTGACGTGGTTTGAAGAGATTTTCGAAGAGTATAAAATGAAAAAGGGTGGCGGGGGTATATTACCCCTTGTCGCCACCACTTGTAAGTCCTGAAACAAAGTTCTTTTGTAAGAAGAAGAAGAGAATACAGATTGGAAGGGCGATGAGGATAGCACCTGCTGAGAAGTAGGCAATCTTCAAGTTTTTCACATTGCTGACAAAGGTCTGTAGACCAACGGCAACTGTAAAGTATTCTTTCTCACGAAGCAAGAAACTAGAGAGGATATAGTCTCCGAAAGGTCCCATGAAGGCCCAGAGGGCTTGTACTGCAACCATTGGGCGAACGAGTGGGAGAACAATTTGCCAGAAGCGGCGGAAGTGTCCTGCACCATCTAGTTTTGCTGATTCATCAAGAGACATCGGTACGGTGTCAAAGTAACCTTTCATCAACCAAGCGTTCATTGGGATACCACCACCGACATATAGGAAGATGAGGAACCAGCTATGGTTAAGGGCATTCAACATAAGGGCCATAACGAAGAAGGCTGTCAAAGCGGCCATAGTTGGCACCATTTGGATGATCAAGAAGAAGACCAAACTTTGTTTACGAGCCAAGAAGTTGTAACGGCTGTAGGCGTAACCAGCAAGTACGATGATACTTGTTTGAACAGCCATTGTAATCAAAGCGATAATCAAAGTGTTGAGGTACCAAGTGCCGTACAAGGTTTCAGTGAAGAGCCCTTGGAAGTTGGCAAAGCTAAAGTCGACGTTAGCATCTAGTTTAAAAGCTACGACGTTACCAGTCTTGAAGGCTGACATAATAGTAATCAAAAGTGGATAGATAATCACGATTGAAAGACCAATCAAGTAGAGGTAAGTGAGGGTTTGAGTCAGTCTACGTTTGAGTTTGATTGAGTTATTCATCTTAGACGTCCTCCATATCAAATGCGTGTAGTTTCTTGAATGCGATCATAGAGATAGAGATGACAATGATAGAGATGATCAAGGTAACAGCTGCCGCCATAGAGTATTGAGGAGATGTACCTGTTGTCAAACGATAAATCCATGAGATCAAGATATCAGTTGAACCGGCTCCACCACCAACGCTACCAGGACCTCCGCCGTTGAAGAGGTACATGATAGAGAAGTTGTTAAAGTTGAAGGTGTATTGGCTGATCAATGTTGGTGCTGCAACAGCCAAAATCATAGGGAAAGTGATGTTGCGGAATTTTTGCCAAGCATTGGCACCATCGATATAAGCCGCTTCGTAGAGGTCGTTAGGAATTGACTGCAAGATACCCAAAGTCAAAACGTAGATGTATGGGAATCCTAGCCAACCTTGCATCATAATCAAGGCAATCTTGGTCCAAGTTGGGTCTGTTTTCCAAGGGATAAGAGCACCGTCAAGGAAAGGAAGAACCTTAGCCAAGATAGGCAATACTTGAGTGTTGATGGCACCGACACTATCATTAAACATGTTTGAGAATGTCAAGATAGTGATGAAGGCTGGAACAGCCCAAGGAAGAAGGAAAATAACACCAAAGATACGTTTTCCTTTGATAAATGGTTGGTTAGCAATGATAGCGGTGAAGATACCAATCACAATCTGCAAAGTAGAAGCAGACAAGGCCCAGATGATGGTCCAAGAAAGAACCGCACCGAAGGCTGAACGGAAGGTACTTAAGCTCCAGATGTTTGTAAAGTTAGTCAAACCAACCCAGTCCAACAATTTGTTTGGTGGCAAGTGTTGGAAGTCATAGTTGGTAAAGGCAATCATCAAGGTTACGATAACTGGGAAGATAATCGCAAATGTCATAGCGACGTAAGATGGGATGATCAAGAGGTAAGGGAAACCATTCTCATAAATACCTTTGATCATATCTTTAAAAGTACGTGGGACAGGAATTCCATTGTTAATACGTTTTGCGATTGTATGTGCATCTTTAATATTTGAGAAATAAAAGAGCACATAAACGACTACAAAGATTAAATGGAAGGCACCACGAATCAGCATAAAGAGGGAATTATCACGACCTGGCTTGTCACCAAGAGTGATCAAATTGTGCAATTCAGGGGCTGCAAGTGCTAGGAAATAAAGAACAAATACGATAGTGACACCAAGGAAGATAAAACCTTTGGCCTTTTGTTTATTGTAAATCTGTCCTAACCCAGGAATCACTGAAAGCAAGGCTGCTTTGCTAGGTTGTTGGTTTTCCATGAATACTCCTTTCATAGGATACGAGATTGAAGTTTGTCTCCAATCACTAGATAGGCAACTGCAATCATTCGTAAATTTATAAAATCAAAGGGGGATTTGTATTCTCCCCCCTTGTAACGAATTCAATTATTCACCAAATTTTTGTTTGATTGTTTCTTTGATCAATGTTACAGCATCGTTAGCAGCTGTCTTAGCATCTTTTTTACCACTTACAGCGTCAAAGAGCATTGTTTTAGCTGGATCCCAAACTGCTGACATTTGAGAAATGTTTGGCATTGGTTGAGCGTTCTTGAACTGTTTGATAACAGCTGTTGTCAACTCATCGTTTTTGCCTTCAGCGTATGAACGAGCTTCAGTGTTAGCTGGGATTTCGTTAGTTGCATCGTAGAATGCTTTTTGTTGTTCAGTTGAAACAAGGAAGTCTACAAATTTTTGTGCAGCTTCAAGGTTCTTAGTGCTTGATGGGATGATCCAAGCTTTACCACCACCGAATGGTGTGTATTCTTTACCATTTGGAAGAGTTGGAATAGTAGCAACACCGTAGTTTACTTTAGCATCTTTGAATGCTTGAGCTTTCCAAGGACCGTCGATGATAGCAGCTGTTTTACCTTCTTGGAATTGAGTTTGGATCAAGTTTGCAGCACCTTCAGTATCTTGCATACCTTTAGGCCATTTTTCGTACCAAGATTTAGCGTAGTTGATACCTGTGATAGAACCGTCGTTTGCAAGACCGATGTCTTTAGCGTCTTTACCGTTTTGTCCGAATACGTAACCACCGTTACCAGCAAGGAGTCCGTATGCGTAGTAGAAGTTTGTCCAGTCGGCTAGGAATGCAGTAGTTTTGCCATCTTCACCAGCGAAAGCGTATTTGCTGTCTTTAGCAAGTTCTTCTAATTCAGCAAAAGTTTTTGGAGCTTCTTTTAGCAAGTCTTTGTTGTAGTACATAACAAGTGACTCAATAACGGCAGGAGCACCGTAAACTTTACCGTCAGCAGCTGTTACAAGAGATTTAGTCTTATCATCTGTTTTAGCGCCGTCGCTCAAAGTAACTTCTGAAAGTTGTCCGTCAGTACCAAGGCTACCTACGCGGTCGTATGGTGCCATCATAACGTCAGCAGCTTGACCTGATTGGTTGTCAAGAGAAAGTTTGTCAAGTCCACCAAGTTGGTCACCTGATTTGATGTTAACTTTTGTACCTGATTCTTTTTCATAAGCTGCAGCAACTTTTTCAGCGTAGGCTTTGTATTGGTCTTCAACGTAGAAAGTGATTTCTTTTGCTTCAGATGAGCTAGTATCAGCTGCTTTATCAGCAGTTTTGCTTCCGCAAGCTACCAAAAGTAAGCTAGCAAGAGTAGCAGTTCCGAGCACAGCAGCGCTCTTCATGAATTTAGATGACATAGTGTATTCCTCCTAAAGAATAACAAAAATAATTTAATGAGAAAACGCAAACGTTTTCTTTTACGAACTTAGTATAGCACAAATAGAAAACGGTTGCAAGCGTTTTTAGGAAAATTTTTAAAAGAATTTTAAGGATTCAAACATTTGTTAAAGCCTTTATATAGGAAAAAACTTAAAATGTTTGTTTCTCTTGAATGGAAAATATATTAGGGAAACGATTGCGTAAATTCTGCTCGATTTTTCAGAAAATAGAGCAGCTGTTTGGAATGAATTATCTTAAATCAGAAAATCTTTAAAATTTTTTTGGCTCATTTCATAAAATATCAGTGGGAACAAGTTTTGTTTGATTAAAATAATTCAAAAAAATTTTTTAAAACCGCTTGCATTTGTTTTTGAAATGCGTTATACTTAAATCAACGCAAACGTTTGCGCCTTGATTTGCGCAGCGTTTTATTACAAACACATGAGGTGCTATTATGAAAAAACGTCAAAGTGGTGTGTTGATGCACATCTCTTCTCTTCCAGGAGCTTACGGGATTGGATCATTTGGCCAAAGCGCCTATGATTTCGTTGATTTCTTGGTTCGTACCAAGCAACGTTACTGGCAAATCCTCCCTCTTGGGACAACAAGCTATGGAGATTCTCCATACCAATCATTCTCAGCCTTTGCTGGAAATACGCATTTTATCGACCTTGATATCTTGGTAGAGCAAGGCTTGCTCGAAGCCAGTGACCTTGAAGGTGTTGACTTTGGTAGCGATGCATCTGAAGTTGATTATGCGAAGATTTATTATGCACGTCGTCCGCTTTTAGAAAAAGCAGTTAAACGCTTCTTGGAAGTGGGAGATGTCAAAGATTTTGAGAAGTTTGCTCAAGACAACCAATCATGGCTTGAACTCTTCGCTGAGTATATGGCGATCAAAGAGCATTTTGACAATCTTGCTTGGACAGAATGGCCAGATGCAGATGCTCGTGCCCGTAAAGCTTCAGCGCTTGAAAGCTACCGTGAGAAATTGGCAGACAAGTTGGTTTACCACCGTGTGACACAATACTTCTTCTTCCAACAATGGTTGAAATTGAAAGCCTACGCTAACGATAACCACATCGAAATCGTTGGGGACATGCCTATCTACGTAGCGGAAGATTCAAGCGACATGTGGGCAAATCCACACCTCTTCAAGACAGATGCCAATGGTAAAGCAACTTGCATCGCAGGATGCCCACCAGATGAGTTTTCTGCAACTGGTCAGCTTTGGGGCAACCCAATCTATGACTGGGAAGCAATGGACAAAGACGGTTACAAATGGTGGGTTGAACGCTTGCGCGAAAGCTTCAAGATCTACGATATCGTTCGTATCGACCACTTCCGTGGTTTCGAATCTTACTGGGAAATTCCTGCTGGTTCCGATACAGCAGCACCTGGTAAATGGGTGAAAGGTCCAGGCTACAAACTCTTTGCAGCCGTTAAGGAAGAGCTTGGTGAGCTAAACATCATCGCAGAAGACCTTGGTTTCATGACAGATGAAGTCATCGAGTTGCGTGAACGTACTGGCTTCCCAGGAATGAAGATTCTTCAATTCGCCTTCAACCCAGAAGATGAAAGTATCGATAGCCCACACTTGGCACCTGCCAACTCTGTTATGTACACAGGAACACACGATAATAACACTGTTCTTGGTTGGTACCGTAATGAAATCGACGATCCAACTCGTGAATACATGGCTCGTTACACGAACCGTAAAGAGTACGAAACAGTGCCACACGCAATGCTTCGCACAGTCTTTTCATCTGTTAGCTTCATGGCTATTGCAACTATGCAAGACTTGCTAGAACTAGATGAGTCAGCTCGTATGAACTTCCCATCTACTCTTGGCGGAAACTGGTCATGGCGTATGACAGCAGACCAACTCACACCAGCTGTTGAAGAAACTTTGCTTGACTTGACTACAATTTATCGCCGAATCAATGAAAATTTGGTAGAATTAAAGAAATAAGACATTATCAGGAGACACATAAACATGTTACCATTAAACGAATTTGTACAAAAACGTTACAATAAAACCATTGCAGAATGTAGCAATGAAGAGCTTTACCTCGCTCTTCTTAACTACAGCAAGCTTGCAAGCAGCCAAAAACCAGTTAACACTGGTAAGAAAAAGGTTTACTACATCTCAGCTGAGTTCTTGATCGGTAAACTCTTGTCAAACAACTTGATTAACCTTGGTCTTTATGACGAAGTTAAAAAAGAGCTTGCAGCTGCAGGTAAAGAGTTGATCGAAATCGAAGAAGTAGAATTGGAACCATCACTTGGTAACGGTGGTTTGGGACGTTTGGCAGCCTGCTTTATCGACTCAATCGCTACACTTGGTTTGAATGGTGACGGTGTTGGATTGAACTACCACTTCGGTCTTTTCCAACAAGTTCTTAAAAACAACCAACAAGAAACAATTCCTAACGCTTGGTTGACAGAGCAAAACTGGTTGGTACGCTCAAGCCGTAGCTACCAAGTGCCATTTGCACACTTCACATTGACATCTACCCTTTATGATATTGATGTACCTGGTTACAAGACAGCTACTAAAAACCGCTTGCGTTTGTTTGACTTGGATTCAGTTGATTCTTCTATCATCGAAGATGGTATCAACTTTGACAAGACAGATATCGCTCGCAACTTGACTCTCTTCCTTTACCCAGACGATAGCGACAAGCAAGGTGAATTGCTCCGTATCTTCCAACAATACTTCATGGTTTCAAACGGTGCGCAATTGATCATCGACGAAGCAATCGAAAAAGGAAGCAACTTGCATGACCTTGCAGACTACGCTGTTGTACAAATCAACGATACTCACCCATCAATGGTGATTCCTGAATTGATCCGTCTCTTGACTGCGCGAGGTATCGAGCTTGATGAAGCAATCTCAATCGTACGTAGCATGACTGCCTACACTAACCACACAATCCTTGCTGAAGCCCTTGAAAAATGGCCTCTTGAATTCTTGGAAGAAGTGGTTCCTCACTTGGTACCAATCATCGAAGAATTGGACCGTCGTGTGAAGGCAGAATACAAAGACCCAGCTGTTCAAATCATCGATGAGAGCGGACGTGTTCACATGGCTCACATGGATATCCACTACGGATACAGTGTAAACGGGGTTGCAGCTCTTCACACTGAAATCTTGAAGAACTCAGAGTTGAAAGCTTTCTACGACATCTACCCAGAAAAATTCAACAACAAAACAAACGGTATCACATTCCGTCGTTGGCTCATGCATGCTAACCCAAGCTTGTCTCACTACTTGGATGAGATTCTTGGACATGGTTGGCACCATGAAGCAGATGAGCTTGAAAAACTCTTGTCATACGAAGACAAGGCTGCTGTTAAAGAAAAATTGGAAAGCATCAAGGCTCACAACAAACGTAAATTGGCTCGTCACTTGAAAGAACACCAAGGTGTGGAAATCAATACAAACTCTATCTTTGACATCCAAATCAAACGTCTTCACGAGTACAAACGCCAACAAATGAACGCTTTGTATGTGATCCACAAATACCTTGATATCAAGGCTGGTAACATCCCTGCTCGTCCTATCACAGTATTCTTCGGTGGTAAAGCTGCTCCTGCCTACACAATCGCTCAAGACATCATTCACTTGATCCTTTGCTTGTCAGAAGTGATTGCTAACGACCCAGCTGTAGCTCCACACTTGCAAGTCGTAATGGTTGAAAACTACAACGTTACTGCAGCAAGCTTCTTGATCCCAGCATGCGACATCTCAGAACAAATCTCACTTGCTTCTAAAGAAGCTTCAGGTACTGGTAACATGAAATTCATGTTGAACGGTGCTTTGACTCTTGGTACTATGGACGGTGCTAACGTGGAAATCGCTGAGTTGGTTGGCGACGAAAACATCTATATCTTTGGTGAAGATTCAGAAACTGTTATCGACCTTTACGCAAAAGCAGCTTACAAATCAAGCGAATTCTATGCTCGTGAAGCTATCAAACCTTTGGTTGACTTCATTGTGAGCGATGCTGTTCTTGCAGTAGGTAAGAAAGAACGCTTGGAACGTCTTTACAACGAATTGATCAACAAAGACTGGTTCATGACTCTCCTTGACTTGGAAGACTACATTAAAGTCAAAGAGCAAATGCTTGCTGACTACGAAGACCGCGACGCATGGTTGGATAAAGTCATCGTTAACATTGCTAAAGCAGGATTCTTCTCATCTGACCGTACAATTGCTCAGTACAACGAAGATATTTGGCACTTGAACTAATAATTACATAATTTAAACCCGTACCTTGAAGGTGCGGGTTTTGTCTTATCTGAAAGTTTTAATTACTCTGCTTTCCCAACCAAAATCTCTGCTTCGATGGTAATCTCTGTCAGTTGGCTCCAGTCAATCTTAGTATGATCAACGTGAAAGAGTAAGGGCGTCATGGCAAGCAGGGCTTGGCGTTGCTCAGCCGAGATAGGTTTTGTTAAGGAAGCAATCTGACTAGATTGGATGCTGAAATGTTCCTGGAAATGTTCTTTGATATCTTGGTTGGAATAATCCTTCTTTGTCAGCTGGTCCTGCACCATTTGACGGATTTCTTTGAGGTGATTTTCAGTTGGGATGACCTTGATCAAAATACCGTCTTTGGATAAAACGCGACGGAATTCCCCATAGTTGGCAGGCGAGAAGATATCAAGCAGGATATCCATGCTGGCGTCTTTTATAGGAAGACGAGCCAGGTCGCCGACAAACCAGTTGACCGCCCAGTTTGGTTCGCTCTTGGCAGCGATTTGAACGGAATCTTTTGAAATATCAAAGGCGTAAAAGGTTTTGTCAGAGTGACTTTCTTGGAGTTTACGAGAGTAGAAACCTTCGCCACAACCGATATCCAAGACTGTTTTTGCGGATGGATTAGTTGTTAGTAAGTCCGAGATACCTTCTAAAATAGCCTGATAAAAACCAGCTTCAAGAATTTGCTGGCGGTTTTGGAAGTTTTCCTTGTCGTAGTTGGCAGATTGCTTGATTTGCGGAGCCAAGTTGACATAGCCGAATTTTGCCAGATCAAAAGAATGGCGGTTGCTACACTTGAGGCTAGACTCTACCAAGGCCAGATTTTCTTGGCAGATAGGGCAGGAAAAGGCAGTCGCAGAAGCAAAACGCTGAAGTTTGGGTTTGAGGTTTGTATTCATAGTTTAAGTGTATCAAAAGAGGCAAATGAAAGCAACTTTAGAAATAAGTAGATGGGAGATTCAGTAGAAATAAAACTAATTCTCCAATTTATAGAATAAAATTGCTTTTATATCTAAATTTCTATATAATAATGATAAGGAGGAAATAAGTATGTTAAAAGAAGTATTAACCGTTGCAAAAGTTGCGAAAAAATCATCACTCTTTTTGGGTGGTGTCGCATTTGGTACCCTTGGTTTGAAAATCTTGGCAAGTAAGGAAGCTAAAAAAGGTTATTCTAAAGCTTTGGCTAAGGCTTACAAGTTGAAAGACGGGCTAGATGCATCTGTTTCTGTTGTGAAACAACATGGAGACGATGTCTTGCAAGATGCCAAATATTTGTACGAGCAAGAGAAAAAAGAAGAGCAATTAGATAGCCTTATAGGAGAATAATATGTCTTTTAAAGTGCTACATAGAGGATACCAACATATCCGACTATCATCTTCTTTTTCACTCACCTTGGATATTCAAGACTATCTTCGTTCCTTGGCGAGAGATGAAAAGGGGATTGAGTCTATCCAGTTTTACATGGATCAACAGCACTTTACTCTACGCATAAAAGAAGGCTTTTCTGTATTAGATAATGCAGAAGCCTTTTTAAAAAGAATTGATAAAGGGAAAGTTTCTGAGTTGATGACTCTTCCCATTCGTAGAGAAGAGAGTGCTTATTCTATTGTTTCAGGTGCAGCGATTAAGCGTGTACTTTTTCGTAGTTTTGTGCCGTATCCTATTCGCTATATATGGACTTGTTATCAGGCTTTGGGTTATATTAGAGAAGCCTATCAAACACTAGCGCGTAAGGAACTAACGATGGAAGTCTTGGACTGTTCGGCGATTTTATTGTCCTTGTTTATGAACCAATCCAAGACAGCTAGCAATATCATGTTTATGCTTGATTTGGGGAATCATTTAGATCAGTGGTCTTTGAAAAAAACTGCAACAGATTTAGAACAAAGCCTTCTTGCAAAAGAGAGCGACGTATTCTTAGTACAGGGCGATACGGTTGTTAGTATCAAGAGTTCCGATGTTCAAATAGGAGATGTCTTGGTCCTATCTCAAGGAAATGAAATTCTGTTTGATGGACAAGTAGTTTCAGGTTTAGGTATGGTCAACGAAAGTTCCTTGACGGGAGAGAGTTTTCCAGTTGAAAAAAGAGAGTCTGATTTGGTTTGTGCAAATACAGTATTAGAAACTGGAGAGTTACGCATTCGTGTAACCGATAATCAGATGAACAGCCGGATTTTACAACTGATTGAGTTAATGAAGAAATCTGAAGAAAACAAGAAAACGAAACAACGCTATTTCATCAAGATGGCGGATAAGGTCGTCAAATATAATTTCTTGGGGGCTGGGCTAACTTACCTATTAACAGGTTCTTTTTCTAAGGCTATTTCTTTCCTATTAGTCGATTTCTCCTGCGCTTTGAAAATCTCTACTCCTGTAGCTTATTTGACAGCTATCAAGGAGGGGTTGAACCGTGAAATGGTGATTAAGGATGGGGATGTTCTGGAGAAATATCTGGAAGTTGATACTTTCTTGTTTGATAAGACGGGAACAATCACAACTAGTTATCCTATAGTTGAAAAGGTGTTACCTTTTGGGGACTATAGTGAGGAAGATATTCTCAGAATCAGTGCCTGTCTTGAGGAACACATTTATCATCCTATTGCTAATGCCATCGTCAAGCAAGCTGAGATAGAGGGAATTGAACATGAGGAAATGCATGGGAAACTCCAATATATTGCAAGCAAGGGGATCAAATCTCATATAGATGGCCAACCAGTTCTTATTGGGAATTATGTCTTGATGCAGGATGAGCAGATTCATATCAGTTCAGAACAAAATGCTTTAATTGAAGAGTACAAGAGTCACTACAATCTCTTATTCTTGGCTTATCAGAATGAATTGATTGGAATGTTCTGCATTCATACTCCTTTGAGAAAAGAAGCAAAAGCAGCCTTGGAGAAACTTAAGGCACAAGGGAAAAAATTGATTCTGGCAACAGGGGACACCTTGGTTAGGACAGAGGAATTAGTCAAAGATTTGCCCTTTGATCAGGTCTATACAGACTTGAAACCTGATGGGAAATTTGAGTTAGTAGAGGAACTGCAGAAAGCAGGTCACACGATTTTGATGGTTGGAGATGGATTGAATGACTCAGCGGCTCTAACCCTATCAGATATCGGTGTGGTGATGAATGAGAGTGCAGATATTTCTAAGCAGATGAGCGATATCTTATTGTTAGATAATCGTTTGGATTTCTTCCAAGAGTTGGATTGGCTATCATCATCTTTGCAAACACTCATCAAGAAGAATATTCAAGATACCGTTGTCGTAAATAGTAGTTTGATTGGCTTTGGCTTGTTTAATTGGCTCAGTCCTTCAAACCTCTCTATCCTACATAATCTAACAACCTTACGCATAGTCCTGCGTAGCCTGTCTATTAAGGGATAGGTGGGGACTATTCACAGCAAAAAGGAGTTACCTTTCTCGAGGGTAACTCCTTTGTTTATAGGTAAATGTTTAACAATTTAGTAAGTCAACACAAAGTATTTCTTCTTCCCGCGGCGGATAACAGTGAGTTCGTTTTCTAACTTATCTGCGTCACTCAAGACATAGTCAAGGTCTTGGATACGGTCGCCGTTGACGTAGATAGCTCCGTTTTGGACGTCTTCACGGGCTTGGCGTTTTGAATTCACCACACCAGATGACACGAGGAGTTCCACGATATTGTGGTTTTCGTCTGCTTTTACTTGGTAGTTTGGCACTCCACGAAGTCCTTGTTTGAGTTCTTTGACAGAAAGGTTTTTGATGTTTCCAGCAAAGAGTTGCTCGGTGATGTTAAGGGCTTCTTTGTAAGCTTCTTCTCCGTGAACAAGAGTCACGACTTCACGAGCGAGGACCTTTTGTGCCAAGCGTTCGTGTGGAGCCGCTTCAAACTCTTTGCGGATGTCTTCAATCTCATCGAGTGACAAGAAGGTAAAGATTTTCAAGAAGCGAACAGCGTCAGCATCCATCACGTTCATCCAGAATTGGTACATTTCGTATGGAGAAGTCTTTTCAGGGTTAAGCCAAACTGCGTTTCCTTCTGACTTACCAAATTTCTTACCAGTTGCGTCTGTGATGAGTGGAACAGTGATCACGTGACCAGTCTTGTCAGCCTTACGACGAAGCAATTCGGTACCAGCTGTCATATTTCCCCACTGGTCAGAACCACCGATTTGCAGAGTAACATTGTAGTCTTGGTTAAGGACATAGAAGTCGTACCCTTGCATGATTTGGTAGGCAAACTCAGTGTAAGAAATCCCTGTCTCGATCCGTTTCTTCACAGATTCCTTACTCATCATGTAGTTGACAGTGAAGTATTTTCCGACGTCACGGAGGAAGTCAATGAAGCTGATACTGCCAAACCAGTCGTAGTTGTTGACCATGACAGCCTTATTTTCACCATTTTCAAAGTCAAGAAAACGAGAAAGTTGCCCTTGGATAGACTTGACCCAGCCCTCTACTGTGTCTTTTGTTTGGAGACTACGCTCAGCATCTTTGAAGGACGGATCTCCGATGAGACCTGTAGCACCGCCAACGAGCGCATATGGTTTATGACCTGCTAACTGCAAGCGACGACTGGTCAAGATTGCGACAAGGTGGCCGAGGTGAAGGCTATCAGCAGTTGGATCGTAGCCAGTATAATAAGAAACTTGACCTTCTTCTAGGGCTTTACGCAAAGCTTCTTCATCAGTCGTTTGAAAAATCAAACCACGCTCTTTTAGCTCATCAAAAATGTGCATGTGTCTTTTCTCCTTTATAAAATATTGTTTCTACCTATTGTATCACAAACTCGGACAATAGCCTAGTGGAATAGGGAAGAAAGTGGCTATTTTATTGAAAGTTTCCCTTTTATGGTATAATAGAGAAAGCGAGGACATTCATGAAAGAAAGAATTAATGAATTAAAAACAAAAATGCTGCATTTTTTCCAGCAGCTAATGCAACGAATTGCAAAATGGAAGAAAAGACTAGCAGAAAAACTGGCTAATAAGAAAACCGGTAAAAAGGGGACCTCTTCTGACAAAGTTGGAAGGGCAGGATCTAATTTTGCTAAGGTTTTGAGTGGGTTTAAAATAGTCTTTAACACTCTCTTTATCTTAGGTTTTATCGGTGGACTGTTTGGCGCTGGTGTAGCTATGGGTTATGGAGTCGCTCTATTTGACAAGGCTCAGGTGCCTCAAGCAGAAGAGTTGGTCAAGCAAGTGAAGGATATTGCCTCTATCTCAGAAATCACTTATTCTGACGGCAGTACCATTGCCTCGATCGAGGGTGATTTGTTGCGCACTTCAGTCGCTTCAGATGCTATCTCAGATAACCTTAAGAAAGCCATTGTTGCGACAGAGGACGAGCATTTCAATGAGCACAAGGGAGTTGTGCCTAAGGCCGTTATTCGTGCGACCTTGGGAACCTTTGTCGGTCTAGGCTCGTCTAGTGGTGGTTCGACCTTGACCCAGCAGGTCATCAAGCAACAAGTAGTGGGGGATGCTCCAACTCTAGCTCGTAAGGCTAAAGAGATTATTGATGCTCTTGCTTTAGAAAGGGCCATGGGTAAGGATGAGATTTTGACAACCTACCTTAACATAGCTCCTTTTGGTCGCAATCATAAAGGCCAAAATATTGCAGGTGCCCAGCAGGCTGCAGAAGGAATCTTTGGTGTCAATGCTTCGGATTTAACGGTCCCTCAAGCTGCCTTTATCGCAGGATTGCCACAGAGTCCAATCAGTTATTCTCCTTATGAATCTGATGGTAGCATGAAGAGTGATGAGGACATGGCTTTGGGAATTAAGCGTGCCAAGGATGTCCTCTACAATATGTACCGAACAGGGGCTCTAAGTCAGGAAGACTACGATAAGTACAAAGATTATGACTTTAAGAAAGACTTCCTACCATCAGGTAGTGTTAGTGGTACTTCGCGTGACTATCTCTACTATGCAACCTTGGCAGAAGCAACTGATCGTATGTATGACTACCTCGTCCAACGAGATAATGTTTCTGCGCAAGAATTAAAGAATGAGTCCATTCAGAAATCCTATCGTGATTTAGCCACTAAGGAAATTGAAAATGGTGGATATAAGATTACGACAACTATCAATAAAAATGTTCATGCTGCGATGCAAAATGCGGTTGCGACCTACGGCTATCTGCTAGATGATTCGACAGGTCAGCCTGAGGTGGGGAATGTCCTCATGGACAACCAAACGGGAGCTATCCTTGGATTTGTTGGTGGCCGTAATTATCAAGAAAATCAGAACAATCACGCTATTGATACCAAGCGTTCTCCTGCTTCGACTACTAAGCCGATATTGGCTTACAGTATTGCCATTGATCAAGGTCTGATGGGAAGTGCAAGTATCTTGTCAAACTATCCTACCAACTTCTCAAACGGGAATCCCATCATGTATGTCAATAGTCCTGGTACGGGCATGATGACATTGGGAGAAGCCCTTAACTACTCATGGAATATCCCAGCCTACTGGACGTATCGTACGCTTCGAGAGAAGGGTGTTGATGTCAAGGGCTATATGGAAAAAATGGGTTATGAAATCCCAGAATATGGCATTGAAAGTTTACCGATGGGTGGGGGGATTGACGTTACAGTTGCCCAGCATACCAACGGGTATCAAACTCTGGCCAACAATGGAGTTTACCATAAGAAACATATGATCGCGAAGATCGAGTCAACGGATGGCCGATTGGTATACGAGCACAAGGATGAGCCTGTCCAAGTTTATTCAAAAGCGACAGCAACCATCATGCAAAGTCTCCTTCGGGATGTTATTTCATCTCGGATTACTTCAAGTTTCCAGACGGACTTGACGACTATCAATCCATCCCTAGCTCGTGCTGACTGGATCGGAAAAACTGGTACAACCAATGAAGATGAAAATATGTGGCTCATGCTTTCTACACCTCGCTTGACTTTGGGTGGCTGGTTAGGTCACGACGACAACCGACCACTAGCCAAAGGAGCAGGCCATTACCGTAATGCCAACTATATGGCCCACTTGGTCAATGCTATCCAACAAGCTGAACCTGGAATATGGGGGAATGAGCGCTTTAATCTGGATCCAAGTGTGACCAAGTCACAAGTTCTCCGATCTACAGGACAAAAACCAGGCAAGGTTTCTATCAATGGGAAAGAAATAGAAGTTTCTGGATCAACAGTAACGAGCTACTGGGCGACTAAGGAAGGCGCCCCAGTGACCACCTATCGCTTTGCTATTGGAGGAAGCGATGCAGATTATCTGAACGCATGGAAGAATATTCTAGGAAGCGTTCCAGCAGTGACTCCTCCAAGCTCAAGTTCAAGCAGTAGCTCTGGAAGTTCAAGTTCGAGTGGAAATACTCAAAGTGGTTCTTCAGGACGTTCACGTCTATTTAATCGTTAAGAAAGAGTAGTAGCAAGGTTAGTAATTTCTCCTTGTTGCTACTTTTTTCTTTGTTGGTTTCGTGTTACAATAATAATATGAATCATTATCAGAAAAAGATTGTTAAGGGGACAGTATACTCGCTACTCTCAGGCCTAATCTGGGGGATTTGTGGGATTTTAGGAGAGTATTTTTTCACTCATTATCCAGTGTCTTCTGGATGGATTACTTCTATGCGTTTACTAGTAGCAGGGAGTTTGGTTTTAGGTTTATCTGCTTTTCAGTTGCGTAGCCGCTTGTTGGACATCTGGCGTGATAAGAAAAATTATCTACCTTTTTTAGCCTATGCTATTCTAGGTATTTTTTCTGTGCAGTTTTTCTTTTATCTCTGCGTTGAGTATTCCAATGCGACGACAGCGACCATTTTGCAATTTATCAGCCCAGTTTTTATCCTGTTTTACAATCGCCTCGTGTACCAGAAGAAGGCTTCGATTACAGCTGTTTTCTACGTTTTGATTGCCATGCTAGGTGTTTTTTTGATGGCCACAAAAGGGGACTTGTCCCAGTTGTCCATGACACCTTTGGCTCTAGTGACAGGCTTGCTCAGTGCAGTAGGCGTCATGTTTAATGTCATCTTGCCTCAACGATTTGCCCGCCACTATGGTTTTGTACCCACTGTTGGTTGGGGGATGATTTTGGCAGGACTCTTTAGTAATTTCCTATACCCTATTTATCAGATAAGTTTTCAAGTGGATTTGGTAAGTGTGCTGATTTGTCTGACGATTGCCGTGTTTGGCACCGCTTTTGCCTTCTTCCTATCTATGAAGGCTGTGTCACTCGTTTCCCCGCTGGTTGTATCGGTGGTGAGTGCTAGCGAACCTCTTTCTTCAGCTTTATTAAGTGTTCTTTTTCTGGGATTGGTCATGGATGGTTTTTTGGCCTTGGCTATGGTGTTGATTATCGTTCCGATGATTTTCTTATCTGTAGAAGAAGCAAAACAAGCCCAGTAAAGATGCTTATTTGATAGTTGAGGCTTCAAATTTGAAGCCTTTTTTGGTAGAATAGGTATCATTATAACGAACCAGGAGGCGCCTATGACTGCTACAAAAATGAACGCTCAAGAAATTATCCAATTTATCGCCAATGCTGAAAAGAAAACCAGTGTCAAAGTAACCTTTGAGGGGCAACTCGCATCTGCTGTGCCTAGCTCTGTTGTCAAACTAGGAAATGTTTTATTCGGAGACTGGAAGGATGTCGCTCCGCTTCTTGAAGGTTTGGTAGAAAATCAAGATTACGTTGTCGAGCAAGATGCTCGTAATTCTGCAGTTCCTTTGCTAGATAAACGTGCAATCAACGCTCGTATCGAGCCAGGTGCTATTATCCGTGACCAGGTTGAAATTGGTGACAATGCTGTTATCATGATGGGAGCTGTTATCAATATCGGTGCTGAAATTGGTGCTGGAACCATGATTGACATGGGTGCCATCCTTGGAGGCCGTGCTATCGTTGGAAAAAACAGCCACGTTGGTGCAGGTGCAGTTTTGGCGGGTGTGATTGAGCCAGCTAGCGCAGATCCAGTCCGTGTCGGAGATAATGTTCTTATCGGTGCTAATGCAGTGGTGATCGAAGGGGTCCAAATCGGCAGTGGTTCAGTTGTTGCAGCAGGAGCTATTGTTACCCAAGATGTTCCAGAAAACGTGGTAGTGGCAGGTGTTCCAGCTCGTATCATCAAAGAGATCGATGCCCAAACCCAACAAAAAACAGCGCTTGAGGATGCGCTTCGTACCTTGTAAAAATAAAAAGAGGCGGATACTTCTTCCAGCCTCTTTCTTCTATCAAAAGGAGGATCGATAGATGTTAGATTTGATTCAGACTAGACGAGATTTACACCAGATTCCAGAGATTGGCTTGGAGGAATTCAAGACTCAGGCTTATTTGCTGGATGTGATTGAGAAATTGACTACGGGCAAGGATTTTGTTCAAATTTGTACTTGGCGAACAGGGATTTTGGTCTACCTGCAGGGAAGTCAGCCGGAGCGAACCATTGGTTGGCGAACAGACATTGATGGCCTGCCTATTGTCGAACAAACAGGACTGCCTTTCGCCTCTCAACACCAAGGCCACATGCATGCTTGTGGCCATGATTTTCATATGACCATTGCCTTAGGATGTCTCGAACGCGCCCTTGAGGAGCAACCCAAGAATAATCTGCTTTTTCTGTTTCAACCTGCTGAAGAAAATGAAGCTGGTGGTATGCTCATGTATGAGGATGGTGCTTTTGGAGATTGGTTGCCAGATCAGTTTTATGGTCTCCATGTTCGTCCGGATTTGAAAGTCGGCCAGATTGCGACCAATACACACACTCTCTTTGCAGGGACCTGTGAGGTGAAGGTTCGTTTCAAAGGAAAAGGAGGACACGCAGCCTTCCCGCATGAAGCCAATGACGCCTTGGTGGCTGCTAGTTACTTTGTGACACAGGTACAGTCAGTTGTCAGTCGCAATGTCAATCCCATCGAGGGAGCGGTGGTGACCTTTGGCCTTTTCCAAGCTGGAACAACCAACAATGTCATTACAGACACAGCATTTTTACACGGAACCATTCGCGCCTTGACTCAGGACATGAGCCTCTTGGTACAAAAAAGAGTCAAGACAGTCGCAGAAGGGGTTGCAGCAGCCTTTGATATGGAAGTCGAAGTAGAACTCAAGCAAGGAGGCTACCTACCTGTTGAGAACAATCCAGCCTTGGCGCGTGAACTGATGGACTTTTTTGAAGAGAAAGAGGGAATCGAGTTGATTGATATCGAGCCTGCTATGACTGGTGAGGACTTTGGTTATCTCCTTTCGAAGGTAGATGGAGTTATGTTCTGGCTAGGTATCGATAGTCCCTACGCCCTTCATCACCCTCAGATGAGTCCTAAGGAAGAAGCCTTAGCCATTGGGGTAGATGCGGTCTCTAGTTTCTTGAAAAAGAAGGCAGCAGAGTAGAGGAGTTGTCTATGAAAGCAGAACTACGCAAGAAAATTTTGCAAGAAATGAAGGCTTTATCTCAGGAGCAAAAACAGGCTATGGATCGAGTTTTAACTGAGGGTTTCTTACAACACCCTTTTTACCAAGAAGCCAAGACCATCGCAACCTATCTCTCCTTCCCTCATGAATTTCAAACGCAGGAACTGATTGAGCAGGCGCTGAAGGACGGCAAGAAGGTTTTGATACCCAAAACCTATCCCAAGGGGCGCATGGAGTTTGTGGTCTATCATCCGCAGCAGTTGGCAAAAACTTCCTTTGGTTTACTGGAACCGCAAGGAGACTTGGAAGTGGTGGAACCGTCTCAGATTGATTTAATTCATGTTCCGGGCTTGGCTTTTACAACAGAGGGCTATCGGATTGGATATGGTGGAGGATACTACGACCGCTATCTAGAACATTTTGCTGGGCATACCATGAGTACAATCTATCCTTGTCAAGTTCAGGAGTTTAACTCGGAAAACCATGATATTCCCGTCCAGGAGGTGCTAATAGATGAAGGAAATCTTTGATAAACGTTATCCTGTGACTAGCTTCTTCCTCCTAGTAACAGCATTGGTATTTCTCTTGATGTTGGTTCTTACAGGTTTAAATTTTGAACGAGCAGATACCCTGCTTCAGTTTGGAGCCATGTATGGACCGATCATTCGCCTGTTCCCTGAGCAGATATGGCGCCTTTTTTCGGCTATATTTGTGCATATTGGATGGGAGCATTTCATTGTCAATATGATTTCGCTCTACTTTCTTGGACGACAGGTGGAGGAGATTTTCGGTTCTAAGCAGTTCTTCTTTCTCTATCTCTTATCTGGAATGATGGGTAATCTCTTTGTGTTTGCTTTCACACCGAAAGTTGTCGCTGCTGGGGCATCCACTTCCCTATACGGGCTATTTGCTGCGATTATCGTCTTGCGTTACGCAACTCGCAACCCCTATATTCAGCAGTTGGGGCAATCCTACCTGACGCTTTTCGTGATAAATATCATTGGAAGTGTTCTAATTCCAGGAATCAGCCTAGCTGGGCATATTGGTGGGGCAGTAGGCGGTGCCTTTCTAGCAGTCATCTTCCCAGTCAAATGGGAGAGAAGGATGTACAGTACTAGCCAGCGAATCGGAGCAACGGTACTTTTTATTGCACTAGCTGTTTTCCTTTGCTATAAGGGAATGAGCTATGTGTAGGGATGGAATAGTTAAAAGCGAGCACCGATTCGATTGCTAATAAGTCATCTGCAAAGATGGCTTTTTTATTGCAAGCTTCAACAAAAAAACAAAGCCCTTATTTAAGAGCTTTGTTTTTCTTCTATTCCCCCTCAGCTAACTCTTTTCCGAGTTGGATGAGGTAGTCTTTCAAGTCGTCTTTGACTTGTGGGTGTTTGAGAGCGTAGTCGATGGAAGTTTTCATAAAGCCAAACTTGTCTCCGACATCGTAACGAGCCCCCTTGAACTCACGAGCAAACACACGTTGTGTTTTATTGAGGGTATCGATTGCATCTGTCAGCTGAATTTCATTTCCTGCACCTGGAGCTTGGTTTTCGAGGATTTGGAAAATTTCAGGCGTGAGGAGGTAGCGTCCGATGATAGCAAGGTCGCTAGGAGCATCCTCTGGTGCAGGTTTTTCAACGAAGGTTTCAACGCTGTAAAGGCCGTCTTTTCCTTCGCCTTGCGGAGCAATAACCCCATAGGCAGATACTTCGTCGTGAGGGACTGGCATAACAGCGATAGTAGACGCATGAGTACGCTCGTAGTCATCCATGAGTTGTTTGGTAAGCGGAACAGCCTTTTCGTCCGTGATATCCATCAAGTCATCACCAAGCATAACGACAAAAGGTTCATTTCCAACGAAAGCTTTGGCTTGCAAGACAGCATCTCCGAGACCACGTGGATGTGTTTGACGGATAAAATGCAGGCGCATGCCAGTTGTTTCATCAACTAGCTTCAGAAGATCTGTTTTCCCTTTTTCTTTGAGGTTGTATTCCAATTCGAAGTTTGAATCGAAGTGGTCCTCAATAGAACGTTTTGACTTACCTGTAACAACCAAGATATCTTCGATACCAGATTTGAGAGCTTCTTCAACGATAAACTGGATAGTTGGCTTGTCTACGATTGGCAACATTTCCTTGGCCAAGGCCTTAGTTGCTGGGAGGAAACGAGTTCCCAATCCAGCGGCAGGGATGACTGCTTTTCTGACTTTTTGTTTCATGATGTTCCTTTCTATAAGGGTCTACGACCATTCGTTTTCTGCTTTAAATTCATTGCTCATGATGTCAGTGATTGCTTCTTTGATATTGACACCTTCATAGATCACTCGGTAAATAGCCTGTGTGATTGGCATGTAGACACCCAATTCCTGAGCCAGCTCGTAAGCTGCTCGAGTTGTTGAAATGCCTTCGATGACCATACCCATGTTTGCTTCGATGTCTGCGAGGGATTCTCCACGACCGAGAGCATCACCGGCCCTCCAGTTACGAGAGTGGACAGATGTCCCCGTTACAATCAAATCTCCAACTCCAGAAAGACCGCTATAAGTCAGAGGGTTAGCTCCAAGAGCGACCCCTAGACGGGTGATTTCAGCCAAGCCACGGGCAATGATAGCTGCCTTGGCATTGTCGCCAAACCCCAGACCATGTAGTGCCCCAGCGCCAACTGCGATGATGTTTTTGAGAGCACCAGCGGTTTCAACCCCGATAACATCCGTATTAGTATAGAGACGGAAGTAGTGATTGCTAAAGAGATTTTGGACGTACTGGGCCGTTTCAAGGTCTTTAGAGGCTGCAGTGATCAAGGTAATATCCCGCACAATCGTTTCCTCAGCGTGGCTAGGTCCTGAAACAACGACGACTTCACTACGGAGATCGACTGGAATTTCCTCTTCAAGAATAGTTGATAGACGTTTGTGGCTATCTGGTTCCAATCCTTTGGAGGCATGCATGATGACAACCTTGTGATCGAGCACCTTTGCCACTTGTTGGGCAACCAGTCTCGTTACTTTTGTTGGGACCACAAATAAAACAGCATCCACATCCTTTAGTGTTTCTTCCAAGTCATGATAGGCTTTGATTTTTTCGTCCAGTAGGATATCTTTGAAATAGCGTTTGTTTGTATGTTGGTTATTGATTTCATCAATTTGGTCAGAAATATTTCCCCAAATTCGAACCTCGTGTCCATTGTCGTTTAGGACCTGCGAAAGGGCAGTTCCCCAAGAACCAGGACCCAAGACAGCGATGGTTTGTTTCTTCATCTTTTCCTCCTTGTAAGAGTTCTTCCTTTCATTTTACCATAAAAAGCCTTTTCATGCATCACCTGTGGATGAAAGCGCACTAATTTATAACAAGGAGACTTCTTTGACAAGATGCCTCTTTTTTGCTAGAATAGCATCAATATGAACGAATGAGAAGGAGCTGACGCAGGATGTCGCTCCCTTTATCTATTTTATTAGGAGGAAATATGCTCATTAAAAAAATAAAAACCTATAAATGGCAGGCCTTGGCATCCCTAATGATGACAGGCTTGATGGTTGCGAGCTCGCTCTTGCAACCGCGCTATTTGCAAGAGGTGTTAGAGGCTTTGTTGGCCGGTCAAAATGAGGCTATTTATAGTATTGGCGCTTGGCTGATAGGAGTAGCCCTAGTCGGTCTGGTTGCAGGTGGGGTCAATGTAACACTTGCAGCCTATATTGCCCAAGGAGTGTCTTCGGACCTTCGTGAAGACGCTTTTCGCAAGATCCAGACTTTTTCTTATGCCAATATCGAGCAATTCAATGCGGGTAACCTTGTCGTCCGAATGACCAATGATATCAACCAAATTCAGAACGTGGTGATGATGGCTTTTCAAATCCTCTTCCGTCTCCCTCTTCTCTTTATCGGTTCCTTTATCTTGGCGGTTCACACTCTTCCGTCACTTTGGTGGGTCATTGTCCTCATGGTGCTCCTAATCTTTGCACTAACAGCCATCATGATGGGGATGATGGGGCCACGATTTGCTAAGTTTCAAACCCTTCTTGAACGGATTAATGCTATCGCTAAGGAAAATCTACGTGGTGTGCGCGTGGTCAAATCCTTTGTACAAGAAAAAGCACAATTTGACAAATTTACCGAGGTTTCAGATGAACTTCTCGGCCAAAATCTTTATATTGGTTATGCCTTCTCAATTATAGAACCCGTTATGATGCTAGTCGGCTATGGGGCGGTCTTCCTCTCTATCTGGTTAGTGGCTGGAATGGCTCAGTCAGATCCGTCTGTAGTGGGCTCGATTGCTTCCTTTATCAACTATCTCAGCCAGATTATCTTTACCATCATCATGGTTGGATTTTTAGGAAATTCTGTCAGCCGTGCCATGATTTCCTTGCGTCGTATCCGAGAGATTCTAGATACCGAGCCAGCGATGACCTTTAAAGATCTCCCGGATGAAGAGTTAGAAGGAAGTCTCTCTTTTGAAAATGTGACCTTCACCTATCCTAATGATGATGAGCCTATGCTGAAGAATGTAACCTTTGATATTGCGCCTGGTCAGATGGTCGGTGTGGTTGGGGCTACTGGAGCAGGGAAGTCCACTCTAGCTCAGTTAATTCCACGACTTTTTGATCCGCAGGAGGGATCTATCAAGATTGGTGGCAAGGATATTCGAGACGTCAGCGAGGGAACCTTGCGTAAAACAGTTTCCATCGTCTTGCAACGTGCTATTCTCTTTAGCGGAACCATTGCAGATAATCTTCGTCAAGGGAAAGGCAATGCCAGCGTATCCGAACTGGAACGTGCGGCACGGATTGCCCAAGCCAGTGAATTTATCGGGCGCATGGAAAACAAATTTGAGAGTCAGGTTGAAGAACGTGGCACCAACTTTTCTGGTGGACAAAAGCAACGGATGTCCATTGCCCGTGGGATTGTCAGCAATCCCCGTATCCTGATTTTTGACGATTCGACTTCAGCCTTGGATGCTAAGTCAGAGAGACTCGTACAGGAAGCTTTGAATAAAGACCTGAAAGGGACGACAACCATTATCATCGCTCAAAAGATTAGTTCAGTCGTCCATGCAGACAAGATTTTGGTCTTGGACCAAGGACGCTTGATTGGAGAAGGACGGCATGCAGACTTGGTAGCTAACAATGCCGTCTACCGCGAAATCTACGAAACACAAAAGGGAAAGGAGGAATAAAATGAAAACCGTTCGATTTTTCTGGAATTATTTTAAAGTTTACAAGTTCTCCTTTGTCATTGTGATTCTGATGGTTGCAGTTGCGACGATTGCCCAAGCCCTCTTTCCAGTTTTTTCAGGTCAAGCAGTCACGGAGCTTGCTAACCTAGTTCTGGCTTATCAAAATGGAACTTCCGAACTAGCCTGGCAGAGTTTGTCAGCTCTGATGCTGAATCTAGCTCTAGTTGTCCTCGCCTTAGTGGTATCCAGTTTGATTTACATGACCTTGATGACCCGTGTGATTGCTGAGTCAACCAATGAGATGCGTAAGGGCCTCTTTGGCAAACTCTCTCGTTTGACCGTTTCTTTCTTTGACCGCCATCAGGATGGCGATATCCTTTCTCGCTTCACGAGTGACTTGGACAACATCCTTCAAGCCTTCAATGAAAGCCTAGTTCAGGTTATGAGCAATATTGCTCTTTACATCGGTTTGATTTTTGTCATGTTTTCAAGAAATGTGACGCTCGCCCTGATAACAGTAGCCAGCACTCCAGTGGCCTTTCTCATGCTGGTTTTCATCGTGAAAATGGCCCGCAAGTATACCAATCTCCAGCAAAAAGAGGTTGGGAAACTTAACGCCTACATGGACGAGAGTATTTCTGGACAGAAAGCTGTTATCGTACAAGGAATTCAAGATGACATCGTAGCAGGCTTTGTGGAGCAAAATGAGCGCGTGCGCAAGGCAACTTTTAAAGGGAGAATGTTCTCAGGTATCCTCTTTCCAGTTATGAATGGGATGAGCTTGGTCAATACGGCCATCGTTATTTTTGCAGGTTCTGCGGTCTTGCTGAACGATCCAAGTATCGAAACAACGACAGCCCTAGGTTTGATCGTCATGTTTACCCAATTTTCTCAGCAGTACTACCAGCCGATTATCCAGGTGGCTGCGAGTTGGGGGAGCCTCCAGTTGGCCTTTACTGGGGCGGATCGTATCCAAGAAATGTTCGATGCAGAAGAAGAGATTCGTCCGCAAAATGCGCCTGCCTTTACGGAATTGCGAGAAGGTGTTGAAATCAGTCACATTGATTTCTCTTATGTGCCAGACAAGCCGATTTTAAAAGATGTTAGCATTTCAGCTCCTAAGGGGCAGATGATAGCAGTTGTAGGCCCGACTGGTTCGGGGAAAACAACCATCATGAACCTCATCAATCGTTTCTACGATGTGGATGCAGGTAGCATTTCTTTTGATGGCAAAGACATTCGTGACTACGACTTGGACAGCCTGCGGAGCAAGGTCGGGATTGTCTTGCAGGATTCGGTCTTGTTTAGTGGAACGATTCGGGATAATATCCGCTTCGGTGTGCCAGATGCTAGTCAGGAGATGGTAGAAGCAGCTGCTAAGGCTACGCATATCCATGAATATATCGAAAGTCTACCAGATAAGTACGATACTCTGATTAATGATGACCAGAGCGTCTTCTCAACCGGTCAGAAGCAGTTGATTTCCATCGCTCGAACCTTAATGACGGATCCCCAGGTCTTAATCTTGGATGAGGCAACATCAAACGTGGATACTGTAACAGAGAGCAAGATTCAAAATGCTATGGAGGCAATTGTGGCAGGAAGAACGAGCTTTGTGATTGCCCATCGCTTGAAAACTATTCTCAATGCCGATCAGATTATTGTCCTTAAGGATGGTGAGGTTATCGAACAAGGAAATCATCACGAATTACTCAAGCTTGGAGGCTTTTACTCCGAACTGTACCATAATCAATTTGTCTTTGAATAAGCAAAAAAGTTGTCCTAATTTTGGGCAACTTTTTCTGATAAAAAAATTTTATCACGGACTTAAAAAATACATATTAGACAGGAGTGGGTAAGGGTGATAAGATAAGATTATCAATGGAGAACGAAAGGAAGTCAGTAATGGTAAGAACAGTTGTTGGAGTAGCGGCAAACCTATGTCCTGTAGACGCAGAAGGAAAAAACATCCACTCATCTGTATCCTGTAAATTTGCTGAAAGTATTCGTCAGGTTGGCGGACTTCCTTTGGTCATTCCGGTTGGTGATGAGACACTTGTCCATGACTATGTAGAAATGATTGATAAGCTCATCTTGACTGGGGGACAAAATGTTCATCCTCAGTTTTATGGTGAGGAAAAAACAATTGATAGCGACGACTATAACCTAGCTCGCGACGAGTTTGAGCTAGCTCTTCTACAAGAAGCCTTGCGTCAGAACAAACCAATCTTAGCCATTTGCCGTGGCGTTCAGCTTGTCAACGTTGCTTTTGGTGGGACACTCAATCAGGATATTGAAGGTCATTGGCAAGGTCTACCTTTTGGGACTTCACATTCTATTGAGACAGTGGATGGCAGTGTAGTGTCTAAATTATTTGGTAAAGAAAGTCAGGTTAACTCAGTACATCGTCAGAGTATTAAAGACTTGGCACCCAATTTCCGCGTGACGGCTGTGGATCCACGTGATCAAACTGTTGAAGCAATCGAATCTATTGATGAGCACCGTATTATTGGTCTCCAGTGGCATCCAGAATTTTTGGTCAATGAAGAAGATGGCAACTTAGAATTATTTGAGTATTTATTGAATGAATTATAACGACTGGAAACCTAGTCGTTTTTTTGTCTTATTTCGTTCAAATTTTAATATTGTAACATTTTTTACGCAAATGTTTAAATTATGATAAAATTTGGAAAAATTCAGTATAAAAACTTGAAAAAATCTAAGGTAAGGGTTATGATAGAAGAGAAGAAATTTTGGAGGAATATTATGTCACATATTAAATTTGATTATTCAAAAGTATTAGATAAATTTGTTGCACCACATGAACTAGATTATATGCAGCCTCAAGTGACTGCAGCAGATTCTGCTCTGCGAAATGGTACAGGTCCTGGGGCAGAAATGACTGGCTGGTTGAACTTACCTGAAGAATATGACAAAGATGAATTTGCTCGTATTCAAAAGGCTGCTGCTAAAATCCAATCTGATAGTGAGGTATTGATCGTAATCGGTATTGGTGGTTCCTATTTAGGAGCTCGTGCAGCTATTGATTTCTTGAATAATTCATTTGTAAACTTGCAAAGAAAGGAAGAACGCAAGGCACCTCAGATCCTCTATGCTGGAAACTCTATCTCTTCAAGCTATTTGGCTGATTTGGTAGACTATGTATCAGACAAAGATTTCTCAGTAAACGTGATTTCTAAATCAGGTACAACAACTGAACCGGCTATTGCTTTCCGTGTCTTCAAAGAACTCTTGGTTAAGAAGTACGGTCAAGAAGAAGCTAACCAACGTATCTACGCAACTACAGACCGCGCTAAAGGTGCAGTTAAGGTTGAAGCAGATGCTAATGGCTGGGATACTTTTGTAGTGCCTGATAGTGTAGGTGGTCGTTTTACAGTATTGACAGCAGTGGGGCTCTTGCCAATCGCAGCTGCAGGAGCTGATATCAGCAAGTTAATGGAAGGAGCAAATGCTGCTCGCAAGGCTTATGCTTCTGATAAGTTGGCTGAAAATGAAGCATATCAATATGCAGTTGTACGCAATATCTTGTACCGTAAAGGTTATCTGACAGAAGTTCTAGCTAACTATGAACCATCTCTGCAATACTTCTCTGAGTGGTGGAAGCAACTGGCTGGTGAGTCAGAAGGGAAAGACCAAAAAGGGATTTATCCAACTTCAGCTAACTTCTCAACAGACTTGCACTCTCTGGGACAATTTATCCAGGAAGGTACCCGTATCCTCTTTGAAACAGTTATCCGTGTAGATAAACCTCGCAAAAATGTGCTGATTCCTGAATTGGCAGAAGACTTGGACGGTCTTGGCTACTTGCAAGGAAAAGATGTTGACTTTGTCAATAAAAAAGCTACAGATGGAGTGCTGTTAGCACACACTGATGGTGGAGTTCCAAATATGTTTGTGACACTGCCTGAGCAAGATGAGTTCACTTTGGGCTACACTATTTACTTCTTTGAGTTGGCTATTGCTCTTTCTGGCTACCTGAATGGTATCAATCCATTTGACCAGCCTGGAGTTGAAGCTTATAAGAAAAACATGTTTGCTCTTCTTGGGAAACCAGGCTTTGAAGAGCTGGGTGCTGAGTTGAATGCACGCCTTTGATTCTCATATGCTTTGAGTTCATTTAGAATATAAAAAGATCCACAAGTTCATTTCTTGTGGATTTTTAGTACAAGCCTCTTAATTAGTTTATTATTTTTTTTAAAAGTGTAAAAAAGAGTGTCTTAATTCTTTTATGAAAGCGCTGTATAATTGCCTTGTAAATAAAATTTGAGAGGTATCAAAATGAATGATTGGTTAAACATAAAAGGCAAAACAGTTCTTGTGACTGGCGCGTCATCTGGGATCGGTAAGGCAATCGTTGAAGAATTGCTGGAATTAGGAGTCAATGTAGCGAATTTTGATCTTAGCGACAACGATTTGCGTCACCCGAATCTATTATTTGTAAAAGTTGATGTAACTTCTCGCTCTGAAGTAGAAGAGGGTGTTGCCAAAATAGTTGAAAGATTTGGCAATATTGATGCGGTAGTCAATAATGCAGGGATTAATGTTCCCAGATTATTAATTGATGCAGAAAATCCTAAAGGTCCTTACGAGTTAGACGATGAAACGTTTGAAAAAGTAACAATGATTAATCAAAAAGGTTTGTATTTGGTTAGTCAGGCAGTAGGACGTATTTTAGTGAAAAATAGAAAAGGTGTAATTGTGAACATGGCTTCAGAAGCAGGTTTGGAAGGTTCTGAAGGACAAAGTGCCTATGCTGCAACAAAAGCAGCAGTCTATAGTTACACTCGTTCATGGGCGAAAGAGCTGGGTAAGCATGGTGTACGTGTGGTTGGAATTGCTCCAGGAATTATGGAAGCTACGGGGCTTCGAACTCTTTCTTATGAGGAAGCTCTTGCTTATACCCGTGGAAAGACGGTAGAAGATATTCGAGCTGGTTATGCTTCAACTTCAACAACTCCTTTGGGACGAAGTGGTAAACTACGGGAAGTAGCTGATCTTGTAGCATTCTATATTTCAGATCGTTCTAGCTATATAACTGGAGTCACTACAAATATTGCTGGAGGGAAAACTCGCGGTTAAAAAAATGAAGGTGAGGAAGAGAGTTGACCTTAGTAAATCGATGGTATAACATTTTAGAAAAAATGGTCTCACAGCCAACTTATTCCTTGGTAGATATGCGCTCAGAACTGGATATTAGCTTGCAAACCTTGCAAAAGAGTATCCAACAATTAAATGATGTTTTGGCTCCTAATATCCAGATTATCGCACAAGATGATCAGTTAATGTTAGAAGTGTATGACTATACAGAGTTGGAAAGGATTTTATCTGGTAGTTTAAAACAGGAGAGTGACTTCAATTCTTCCAGTAAAAGAATTGCCTATTTGCTAAAACGTTTAATTGAGTCAACCTCCCCTCTTCTTATTGACGACTTGGCTGAGGAAGTAGGTGTTAGTAGAAGTACCCTTAATAAGGATTTAAAACAAGTAAAATCTTTGGCAGAGAGTTACTCTATCACTATTTCAGGAAAGCCCAACCGTGGGCTGGAGGTCTTGGGGAGCGAGCTGAATTTGCGCTTGCTCTATATTCACCAAGTGGCTCCTTACTTTGAAGGAAGGACACTCACTGAGGCAACATCTTCTTTTCTGGAGACGCTAGTCCAGGACTATAAAATCCCTAAAGAAACACAGGAACTCCTTCGAAAGACCATTTCAATTATGGTGGAGCGTATTCATACATCTAGAGTGTTGAATTGTCCTATTCCTTACTATAGGAATGATTTAACAGAGACACCTTTAGCTGAGAAATTAATCTATCATATTGAGATGACTTATAAGATTTCTCTCAGTCAGTTTGAGATAGACTTTTTGTGTTTTCCGTTTAATGTCCGTTTTATTGACACTTTAAGCAAGACATCTTATCAATCTGAACAGCTTGCAAATATTTTTCAAGGGATTGTCAAGAAAGTCAAAGAAACAATGTTGGTTCACTTTGATGATGAAGAATTATTTGAAGAAATCAAATCTCATCTAGGCCCCTTAATCAATCGACTGATTTTCCATGTGCAAGCTAATGATATATTTCATGGCGAGGTTCAAACTCAATATCCTTTTGCTTTTGAAATGGCAAAAATAGCTGGAGAAGAACTATCTGCAATTTTTGGTTCTGAAATGGAATTATCTGAAATCGGATATCTGGCTTTGTATTTTGAAATGATTTTAAGAAAGCAAAATTCTGCTGTTAAGGGTTATCGCAAGCAGATAGCTGTAGTTTGCACAACAGGAAGAGGAACTGCTGCGATGATTATTCAGCAACTCAGACGAGTCCTTGGAAATGATGTAGACATTACTCAGTATTCTGAAGAGGATTTTAATGTGGATTTAAATCAGGACTATTTCGCGATTTTTACGACAGTTCCTCTAAAATATAAAGATTCTAAATCTCCAGTCATTCAAGTTAATCATCTTTTTGATGATCAATGGCTGCAGGAAGAATGGCAGAGGGCCAATGCTTTTCATCAAAAAAATCTAGAAACAGTCAGCTTACGTTTTCTTCGGTTGAGCCCCCAAAAAACCTATCAGCAATACTTGCTAAATATGATTTCAGAGTTAGAGAAACTTCAGATGATTGATGAAGGTTTTAGAAATCGGATAATTGATAGGGAGAAAAAGCAATCAACCATTTTTGGTGGAGGAATTGCCTTCCCCCATACAATTAACCAGGGTTATGCAAAGACTATTTTAATGTTTGGAAAACTAGAAGAGCCTTATCAAAAAGGAGATGAATGGATTGAATTTATCTTTCTAGTCGCCATACCCTCAGAAATTGAAAGAAAAATGGAAAGTGAATTGCTGGAATTGTATGACGACATTTTTCGAATTGCAGGAGAGCCTTCTCTAAAAGAAGCATTGAGGGCTGTAGAAACAGAGACAGAGTTTCTATCATTTTCTAAGAGCAAAGGAGTATTTTAATGAATTCGCTAATAATTTTCGCTGTATTTGTCATGGCAGCTTATATATTTCAAATGTTCCTCGGCTGGCAGCAACTCAAAGACTTCAATAAGACCTATACGATGCTCCGAAAACTGGGGCGCGTAGCGATTGGCAGAAAGTCCGGAAGAATAAAATCCGGTACGATTGTCATGTTCGCGGTTGATGAAAACGGTCGGGTTCTTAAAGCTAGCAAAATGCAAGGAGTCACAATCTTAGCGCGTTTTCAAAATATGGACGATTATGTTGGAGAAGACATCCATTATTTTGACAAGTATAATCCTCTTGTGAGAAAAGAAAATAAGTTGATGCAATCAGCCATAGAAGATGCTAGAAAAGTCTATCTTTGGCATGAGGCAGGTATTGAGAAAGAGACAAGTTCATCTGATTCTTTTCTGGGATTCGGCTTTTATGCGAATTACTTACAATTATCTATTAAACAGTTATTTAAAAAAAATAAGAAAAGGAGTTCCTTATGAATCACATTACAAAATTTGCAGAGAGTTTTATGAAACTCTTCCAATTAGGTGGAGAAACCTTTATTAGCTGGATGACAAATATTGTACCTCTTGTCTTGATGCTATTGATTGCAATGAATACCCTTATCGCTTTCTTGGGAGAAGAGAAGGTCAATTCCTTGGCTAAGATTTCTGCCAAAAATCCTGTTAGCCGGTATATGATTTTACCTTTCATTTCAGCTTTTATGCTGGGAAATCCGATGGCAATCAGTATGGGACGTTTCTTACCAGAATATTATAAACCTAGTTTTGTAGCAGCTCAGATGCAGTTTTGCCATACTTCAAATGGTGTATTTCCACATATCAATCCTGGGGAATTATTTGTATGGATGGGAATTGCGACAGGAATTCAAACTTTAGGTTTAAGTCAAATGGACTTAGCCATTCGTTACATGCTTGTTGGGCTTGTCATGAACTTTGTAGGTGGTTGGGTAACCGATTTTACAACTGCTTATGTAGCAAAACAGCAAGGTGTTACCTTGAGTAAAACATTTGATTTATAGAAAGAGTGAAATTATGTCATATAAGAGTATAAAAGTTGTTAAAGGAAATGGCGGTTTCGGAGGACCTTTGGTCATTACACCTAGTGAAGCTAAGCATAAATTCATCTATATTACTGGCGGCGGAGAAAAGCCAGATATTGTAGATAAAATTGCTGATTTGACCGGTATGGAAGCTGTTAATGGGTTTAAAACTTCTATCCCAGATGAGGAAATTGCTTTAGCAATCGTGGATTGTGGCGGTACTCTTCGCTGTGGTATTTATCCTAAAAAGGGAATCCCTACAATAAATATTGTTGCTACAGGGAAAAGTGGGCCTCTAGCTCAATATATAACCGAGGAAATCTATGTGTCAGCAGTTGGCCTTAATCAAATTTCTGCTGCTAATGAAGACGAAAAAGCGACAACTGTGGTAACTGAAAAGCCAACTTACGATACTAGTAAAAAAATTACAGAGCAAAAAGCTGAAACAAGTATTGTAGCACGAATTGGGATGGGGGCTGGTAAGGTCGTTGCAACTTTCAACCAGGCTGCTCGTGAAGCCATCCAAACAATGCTCAATACAATAATTCCTTTCATGGCCTTTGTTTCCTTGCTGATTGGGGTTATTCAAGGATCTGGTGTTGGAAATTGGCTGGCAAAATTAATGGTTCCCCTAGCGGGGAACATCTGGGGACTCGTTTTAATTGGCTTTATCTGTTCCTTACCATTCCTATCTCCTTTGTTAGGTCCCGGAGCTGTTATTAGTCAGATTATTGGAACTTTAATTGGAGTCGAAATCGGAAAAGGGACTATTCCGCCCCAAATGGCTCTGCCAGCTTTATTTGCTATCAACACTCAAAACGGTTGTGATTTCATTCCTGTAGCACTCGGCCTATCTGAAGCCAAGGCTGAAACAGTTGAGGTTGGTGTCCCTTCGGTACTTTATTCACGCTTTCTCAATGGTGTTCCGCGGGTGCTAGTTGCTTGGATAGCTAGTATTGGTCTTTATCAGTAGACCTTTGATAGATGCCTGAAAACAGAGAACTATTATGTTAAACTTATCTATAAGCCTAAGTTTATGACAAATTAGAGAAAGTATGAATAGAAATCAGATGAAGAAAATTTTTGAAACTAAAGTAATTCAAGTAGGGTCTGAAGCTCAGAATATGATTCAAGATGCCAATATGCTCATTTTATTTGGAGAAGAAGCACCAGAAGATTTATCAGAGTATTGTTTTAAGATTGATAACAAAAATCTGCTAGGTTCAATACTAGAAGGTGGCAAGCTGGTGGTAGATAATCAGGAATATTCGATTAGTTCCGTAGGAAATGTAGTAGAAAAAAATTTAACTGGACTGGGACATATCACGATTTCTTTTGATGGTTCAAAAGAGGGGAGCCTTCCTGGTACACTCCATGTTGTAGCAGATCAAGCGGTAGTAATTGATAAAGATTCTACCATTCAGATTTTTGAAACTGCTTAACCATAATAAAATTTCAAATCAAGCAATTTAGAAAAATAAAAGTCTAAAAAATTGATTCAGAGCCTGGACCAAAAGTCCAGGCTTCTGGGTCTAAATTAGAAAAAATAGATGACGCAGTGGTTGATTGGCAAGTCAATCAAACTAGCCAGTCAGTGCAAGGGAATTTCCAGCAGATGCATCCACAAGGGGTGCCTGAACAGAAGGAAAAGACCAAAAAGGGATTTACCCAACTTCAGCTAATTTCTCAACAGACCTACACTCATTGGGTCAATTTATCCAAGAAGGAACTCGTATCATGTTTGAAACAGTTGTCCGTGTTGACAAACCACGTAAGAACGTGATTATCCCTACTTTGGAAGAAGATCTTGATGGACTTGGTTACCTTCAGGGAAAAGACGTTGACTTCGTTAACAAAAAAGCAACTGACGGTGTTCTTCTTGCCCACACTGACGGTGACGTACCAAACATGTACGTAACTCTTCCTGAGCAAGATGCCTTCACTCTTGGATACACTATCTACTTCTTCGAATTGGCTATCGCCCTTTCAGGTTACTTGAATGCCATCAACCCATTTGACCAACCAGGTGTTGAAGCCTACAAACGTAACATGTTTGCCCTTCTTGGAAAACCAGGATTTGAAGAATTGAGCAAAGAGCTTAACGCACGTCTATAATAAAAGAAAAGAGTGGCTTGTCCACTCTTTTTTACTCTCTTTATTCGTAGACATTGGACTCAGGCGAGACTTGTGATATAATATAGAAAGCAAAAAGGCAGACGCCTAGAGACTTTATAGGAGAAACTATGTCAAAAGATATCCGCGTACGCTACGCACCAAGTCCAACAGGACTACTACACATCGGAAATGCCCGTACAGCATTGTTTAACTACCTTTACGCACGCCATCATGGTGGAACTTTTATCATTCGTATCGAAGATACTGACCGTAAACGCCATGTCGAAGATGGGGAACGCTCACAGCTTGAAAATCTTCGCTGGTTGGGGATTGACTGGGATGAAAGTCCAGAAACTCATGAAAACTATCGCCAATCAGAGCGTTTGGAACTCTATCAAAAATACATCGACCAATTGCTAGCCGAAGGAAAAGCCTACAAATCTTACGTTACAGAAGAAGAGTTGGCAGCTGAGCGCGAACGCCAAGAAGCAGCTGGCGAAACACCACGTTACATCAATGAATATCTTGGCATGAGCGAAGAAGAAAAAGCAGCTTACGTCGCAGAACGTGAAGCAGCTGGTATCATCCCAACTGTTCGTTTGGCTGTTAACGAGTCTGGTATCTACAAATGGCATGATATGGTCAAAGGTGATATCGAGTTTGAAGGTGGCAACATCGGTGGTGACTGGGTTATCCAAAAGAAAGATGGTTACCCAACATACAATTTTGCCGTTGTGATCGATGACCACGATATGCAAATCTCTCACG
Organism: Streptococcus oralis subsp. oralis; assembly: GCF_002096455.1. Classification (GTDB taxonomy): domain Bacteria; phylum Bacillota; class Bacilli; order Lactobacillales; family Streptococcaceae; genus Streptococcus; species Streptococcus oralis_CY. The sequence continues at coordinate 125,247 of NZ_NCUL01000005.1, forward strand.
TTATCCGCGGTGATGACCATATTGCTAATACTCCAAAACAACTCATGGTCTATGAAGCGCTTGGTTGGGAAGCACCAGAGTTTGGTCACATGACTTTGATCATCAACTCTGAAACGGGTAAAAAATTGTCTAAACGTGACACCAATACCCTTCAGTTTATAGAAGACTACCGTAAAAAAGGCTATTTGCCAGAAGCAGTCTTTAACTTTATCGCCCTTCTTGGTTGGAATCCAGGTGGCGAAGATGAAATTTTCTCTCGTGAGGAATTGATTAAACTCTTTGATGAAAATCGTCTCAGCAAGTCACCAGCTGCATTTGATCAGAAGAAACTAGACTGGATGAGCAACGACTACATCAAGAAAGCAGAACTTGCTACTATCTTTGAAATGGCTAAACCTTACTTAGAAGAAGCAGGGCGTTTGACTGACAAGTCTGAAAAAATGGTGGAACTATACAAACCACAAATGAAGTCAGTGGATGAAATCGTTCCATTGACAGAACTTTTCTTCTCAGATTTCCCAGAGTTGACAGACGCTGAGCGCGAGGTCATGGCAGGAGAAACCGTTCCGGTTGTTCTAGAAGCCTTCAAAGCGAAACTAGAAGCGATGACAGATGAGGAATTTGTGACAGAAAACATCTTCCCACAAATCAAAGCAGTCCAAAAAGAAACAGGTATTAAAGGGAAAAACCTCTTCATGCCGATTCGTATTGCTGTATCAGGTGAAATGCATGGACCAGAATTACCAGACACCATTTTCTTACTCGGACGTGAAAAGTCAATTCAGCATATCGATAATATGCTGAAAGAGATCTCCAAATAAAAAGGACTTCCGATGGATACATGGGAAAAGATGTATGAAGAAGCACGAACCTTATTCAATCCCCATGAAGTTTCTGACTTTGTTTATGCTAACCATGTTGTTGCTGCGGTAGAAGCAGAAGATGGTCAGATCTTCACAGGATTTTGTATGGAGGGCACTTGTGGCGTTTTTCATCTCTGTGCAGAACGAGCGGCTCTCTTCAATATATATCAATTTTCAGGACAGACCAAAGTTAAGAAAATCCTCGCCTTTCGAGACAAACCTCCCTACGGCGAAGGATCAGGTATGCCCTGTGGCGCTTGCAGAGAATTTCTCTTAGAATTGAATGCTAAAAATAAAGAAGCAGAGTTCATGATGAACTACGAAACAAGAAAAACAATTAAGGTTGCTGAATTAATCCCTTACTTGTGGGGAGAAGAACGTGCGACTAATTGGCAAGATAAATAGAAGGAGTCAGTTTAACTGGCTCTTTTCCCTAATCTTTTCAGAATTTCGGTAAAGAGGAAAAAAGTCCTTGACAAAGGTAAAAAAGTAGGTATAATAGAAAGAGTTGAAAAGCTCAAGGTCCGTTGGTCAAGGGGTTAAGACACCGCCTTTTCACGGCGGTAACACGGGTTCGAATCCCGTACGGACTATGTTGTATTGCGGCTAAAAAAACTTGAAAAAAGTTTAAAAAATCTGTTGACAGAGACGGGTAGCTGTGATATACTAATATAGTTGTCGCTTGAGAGAATGAGTGACAAAGACCTTTGAAAACTGAACAAGACGAACCAATGTGCAGGGCACTATAACTGAGGTTATAGTACTGAACAATGAAAAAAACAATAAATCTGTCAGTGACAGAAATGAGTGAGAACTCAAACTTTTAATGAGAGTTTGATCCTGGCTCAGGACGAACGCTGGCGGCGTGC